>JBGSSG010000101.1:0-3273 GCA_041737185.1 Anaerohalosphaeraceae bacterium | reverse complement strand
GCGGCAAACGCCAAAGTCAGATAGCCGGTTACCGGCAGGAAATACTTTAATACGAGCAGCACGGTCATCATAAACGCACAGGCCAGGAAGGGCAGAAAAACCAGTTTAACGTAATCCCACATTGAAAATGCTATCAGTTTGTTGACGTAGTGAAAATTAAACGGAGTAACGATTGCCGCGGTTATAAGCATCGCCAGCGCCGCCCCTGTTGTCCCGTACATCTTTGTCATCGGGAAAATAGCCAGCATCAGCAGGACAAAACGCATCACGGAAAGCTTGAATTGTATATCCGGCCTGCCGAGACTTTTATAAACGCTGTCGGCCATAACCGTCTGCATCGGCCCAAGCAGGCAAAATACCTGTATCACCGGAACCATCGGCAACCATTTATCACTGAGCAGTATCGAGGTAAATTCATGAGCCATTACCAGCAACGCGCAGGCTACAGGATATGCCGACATCGTGAGCACCTGGACAGAACGGATATATCCCGCCCTTACCTTTGCGATGTTGTCCTGGAGATTGGCAAAGGCGGGAAATGAGACCTGGTTCAAGGTCTCGCCGATTTCTCCAAAGGCAATTGTGGAGAGCTTCATTGCGCTTTGATACAGCCCAAGAGAAGAGGCTCCCAGCAGCCTGCCTACAACGATTGCGTCGCTGCGAGTAGCTATGAAACGCACAATCGAAGCGCCGAGCAGATGCCTGCCATAAGCGAAAAGTTCTTTGATGAGCGTAAAATCCATTAGCCATTTAGGCCGGAAGGGATGCGCCCAGTAGCTCAGCAGACAGGTTACAACCACCATCGCCAGCCTGCCATAGACCAGCGCCCAGACACTGCGAAGCAGAAACGCCAGGACAATCGAAACCGCTGTATCGGTGATTGTGCCGGCGATTCGCAGAACAAAAATCCGTTTGAAGGTAAGTTCCTTCTGTAGGTACAGCGTACCGATGTTCGGCAGGGCGCCGATAAGAAAGGTAAAGCCCACAAGCCTGATAATCCAGACGGCAAGCTGCCGGTAGTTCTGCATCTGCTCCGGCTGGACCTGTGCGCCCGTGTCGAAAAAGGCGGCAATATAAGGCGCCGCGATAAACAAAAGCACAAACTGCAGCAGTCCCCGGACAATGCCGCAAGACCAGGCTGCATTAAGATATCGCGAGACGTCTCCTTTTTTCTGAACAATCGCCTCGCTAAGACCCATATTCGTGAACAAGTCAAGTACGGACATGCTCAGCAAAGCAATACCCATAAGACCGAAATCGCGCGGGTCCAGAAGTCTAAACAGGATAATAAGCCTTACAGCGGCCATAACCTGCTGGCAGATACGCATTGACACAACCCAGGCGCCGCCTTTTACGGCACGGTGATAGACGCTCGGTTTATCCTGATTTTCCGCCGCTTTCATATTTATCCCGACGTTTTTTTGGGCCTGTGGCCTTCAAATCACAGGCTTGCGGCATTATAAATACTTATCCCGATATTAGCAATCCTTTTCAATATCGCCGCCTATACGTGGTATGATAAAAACTCAAATGATTTTTAGAGGATGGAAAATGTTGTATTTGGGCGGATATTGTGTTATTGGTTTATGATGTTTTGTGCCGCCGTGTCAAGAATGGACAAGTTTTGGATAAAATTTTGCCTATTAGAGGAAACTTTGGATGAGCATGAATCTGACCTATAAAATTCTGGCCAAACACCTGGCCGAAGGGGTACTTGGCGCGGACAATCCGATTGGCATTCGGATTGACCAGACGCTCACGCAGGATGCGACGGGCACGACGGCATTTCTGCTGTTTGAGGCGATGGGGGTCGCGAGGGTAAAAACCGACCTTTCGGTAAGCTATGTTGACCACAATATGGCCCAGTTCGGTCCTGAAAACCACAACGACCACCTGTACCTTCAGACCATAGCGACAAAATCAGGAGCCTGGCACTCCCGCGCCGGCAACGGAATATGTCATCAGGTCCACCTTGAGCGGTTCGCCAAACCCGGCGCTACGCTGCTGGGCAGCGATTCTCACACCCCGACCTGCGGTGGCATCGGTTCGCTTGCCATCGGGGCGGGCGGCTTAGACGTGGCGGCTGCTATGGGCGGAGGGCCGTTCTTTTTGACCTGCCCGAAGGTCATCGGCGTAGAGCTTACAGGAAAACTTACCGACTGGGTTTCCAGCAAGGATGTAATCCTAACGCTGCTGTCAATGCTCACCACAAAGGGCAATGTGGGGTGCATCCTTGAATACTTCGGGCCGGGAGTTAAAAGTCTTTCGGTTCCGCAGCGGGCCACTCTTGCAAATATGGGCGCCGAGATGGGCGTTACCACCAGCATTTTTCCGAGCGATGAAATTACCGAGCAGTTCCTTGAAGCGCAGGGCCGGGCAAGGGATTTTTCGCCTATGCAGGCCGACCCTGACGCCGGTTATGACCGCGTAATCAAGATAAATCTTGGCTCACTTTCGCCTATGGCGGCCTGTCCGTCCTCGCCGGACAATGTTCAGCCTGTGCGGGAAATTGAGGGGCTTAAAATCGGACAGGTCATTATCGGAAGCTGCACCAACTCAAGCTTTACGGACCTTATGCTTGCCGCTGAGATACTTAAAGGCCGACGGATTGACCCAATGGTCGAACTTGCGATTGCCCCGGGCAGCAGACAGGTGCTCTCGATGCTGGCCCAGAACGGGGCGATGGCGGACTTAATCGCGGCAGGCGCGAGAATCCTCGAATCGGCCTGCGGGCCGTGCATTGGGCAGGGCTTTTCACCAGCCGACGGAGTGGTTACGCTGCGGACTTTTAACCGCAACTTCCCCGGCAGGACGGGCACAAAGGGCGATATGTGCTACCTTGTAAGCCCGGAAACGGCGGCGGCCTCGGCGATTATGGGCCAGATTACCGATCCGAGAGACCTGAGAAATATGATGGGCATTCGGTATCCGAGGATAAAACCGACGAGTCAGTTTTTCCTCGACGATTCGATGTTTATCAAGCCGACGCCGATAGAGCAGTCGGCCAGGGCAGCGGTTCTTCGCGGGCCGACGATTGTCGTGCCGCAGCCGCCGAAACCGCTGCCGGAAACACTGGCCGGGCAGGTACTGCTCAAATGCGGCGACAAGATTACCACCGACCATATAATGCCGGCGGGGGCTTTTCTGAAATACCGCTCCAATGTGCCGCAGTATTCAATGTACGTGTTCAACTGCTTCAACGAAGAAGGCAGGCTGACTTTTGCCCAGCGCGCTCTTACGCTCAAGTCGGCAGAAGTTGCGGGCATTATCGTG
>JBGSSG010000045.1:0-4779 GCA_041737185.1 Anaerohalosphaeraceae bacterium | reverse complement strand
TGTCGTAAGCCGCGGCTGGAGCGCTATTTCATGGGAATTTCTGACCGCCGCTCCGCGCAATGGAATGAAAGAGGGCGGTATCTTCCCGGCAATCATAGGGACGGTGCTGCTGATTGTCGGCACAATGCTGTTTTCGCTGCCGGTGGGGATTCTCTCGGCGGTGTATCTGGTTGAATACGCCAAAGACAACCTGTTCACACGGATGATTAAGTTGTCGGTAGTGAACCTGTCGGGTATTCCATCAATTGTGTATGGGCTGTTTGGATTTACGCTGTTTGTAGGATTTTTGCATTTTGGAACGTCGATTCTGGCCGGCTCGCTGACGCTGGCGATAATGAGTCTGCCGGTGATTATCACGGCGACCAAGGAGGCCCTTGAGGCGGTGCCGATGGCTTATCGTGAAATCAGCCTGTCGCTCGGCGCAACCCGCTGGCAGACTATCTGGCATTGTGTCCTGCCTTACGCGGTACCGGGAATCCTGACCGGCACGGTATTAAGTCTGAGCCGGGCGGCGGGGGAGACGGCCCCGATATTATTTACCGTGGCGGCGTTCTATCTGCCGCGGCTGCCGCGTTCGGTCTTTGACCAGGCGATGACTCTGCCGTACCATTTATATGTCATTTCAACGCAGGTGCCCAATATGCCCGCAAAATTGAGCTTTGCCACCGGGCTGGTTTTAATCGGCCTGGTGTGCCTGATGAATCTGGTCAGTATCGTTCTGCGTGCTCATTATCGAAAGAAAAAGCAATGGTAGAACGACAAGACACGGTTATCAAAACGGTCAATCTGAATTGCTTTTACGGCGGGCAACAGGTACTGCGGGATGTAAATCTGGACGTTTATCGTAATGAGATTCTGGGTATCATCGGTCCAGCCAACAGCGGCAAGACCACGTTTTTACGGTCGCTGAACCGTCTGAATTCACTGAATATTAATTACCGCCAGAAGGGCGAGATTCTTCTTGAGAATCAAAATCAGCGGGATATTGACGATACGCTGCTGCGCCGCAAGATCGGTATTATCTTTGCGATGCCGCAGGTGCTGCCGGTGAGCATTTATGGGAATATAGCGTATGGTCCGATGGTGCACGGCGCCAAAAATAAACAAAAAATCGATTCCCTGGTGGAGGAATCCCTGAAAAAAGCGTATCTGTGGGATGAAGTAAAAGATCGTCTGCACAGCCCTGCGGTCAAATTATCCGGCGGACAGCAGCAGCGGCTGTGCATTGCGCGGACGCTGGCGGTGGAGCCGGACGTGATTTTATATGATGAGCCGTGTTCGGGGCTGGACCCCATTTCGACGGCCAAAGTGGAAGACGCGATGACCGAGTTGGCCCGCCAATACACGCAGATACTGGTCACCAATAATACCAAACAGGCGTCACGAGTCAGTCATCGCTGCGCATTTTTTCTGATGGGCGAAATGGTGGAAGTGGACCAGACTCAAAGACTCTTTACTTACCCCCGCGACCAGCGAACCGACGATTATATTACCGGAAAATTTGGATAAACACGATGCCCTTTAAGACGAGAGTATCCATTGAAAATCTGAATATGTTTTACGGCGATTTTTCTGCGTTAAAGAATGTTCGCTTGCAGGTGCCGGAAAACAACATCACCGCCCTGATTGGCCCATCCGGCTGCGGCAAATCGACGCTGCTGCGCTGCATAAACCGGATGAACGATCTGATTGAAAACGTTCGGATAGAAGGGCAGATTATCATTGACGGACAGAATATCCTGACTCCCGATACGGACGTTGTTGTATTGCGAAAGAAAGTCGGAATGGTTTTTCAGCGCCCGAATGTATTTGATCAGTCGATTCTGAATAATTTGAAATTCGGATTGCGAATACACAGACAGAGACGTTCCAAAAAAGAAACGACGGAGCTTATCCAACAGGGTCTCGAAGATGTGGGGCTGTGGGATGTGCTGAAAGACAAGCTTCATAGCAATGCCCGCCAATTGTCCCTTGAGCAGCAGCAGCGGCTCTGCATCGCGAGGGTGCTGATTCTTCTGCCGGAGGTGATTTTACTGGATGAACCCTGCTCGGCGCTGGACCCGATTGCGACGATGCGGATTGAGGAATTGCTGCGGGCGCTGCGGGAACGATATACGCTGGTCATCGTGACTCACAATATGCAGCAGGCGGCCCGTACGTCGGATTATGCGGGCTTTTTGTACCTGGGTGAACTGGTGGAATTCGGTTCAACCCGGGATATTTTCACGGTTCCCAAAAAACAATTGACTGAAAATTACATTACCGGCCATTTTGGCTAAATAGAGGACACTTTTATGAGAGAAAATTTTCGCAGGCGTATCAAGGAACTGGAATCGCGTGTGGTCGCAATGGGCAAGACCGTCGAGGCGGCGATTTTATCTTCGGTCAAGGCGCTAAAAGATCGCAATCTGGAAGAAGCCCAAAAAATCATCCGCGACGACACGCTGATTAACAAGCAGCGATGGGAAATCGAGGAGGATTGCGTGAATCTGATTGCGATGCAGCAGCCGGTGGCTTCCGATTTGCGCGAAATCATTGCGATTCTGAATATCGTAACCGACCTGGAGCGGATGGGCGACCACGCCGAAGGCATCGCCAAAATCGTGCTGCTGCTGGGCGACGAAGCTCCCGTCGAACCGTTCACTCATATCCCCGTTATGGCGGACAAAGCGATTGATATGCTGCGTAAAAGTATTGACGCGTTTATTCGCCGGGACGCCAAGGCGGCTGAGGCGATTTGTGCGATGGATGATGAGGTGGACCAGTTAAATGATCAGGTCTATCACAAGATGATTCAAAGTATGATTAGCCGGCCCGAAACCGTCACCCGGGCCACATACCAGATTTGGGCGGCGCACAATCTGGAGCGGATTGCCGACCGCGTGACCAACATCTGCGAGCGGATTGTTTATCTGGCGACCGGTTCGATGCATGAGTTGCCGAATATCTCGAATTATTGATAATCGCCTGTGTCGGGAACATCCTCGGCAAGGTATGAAACGCTTAGTCGGTGAGAAGAGGGCAAAGATATGGAATGTCAGCCTTTTATTGAGATGTTTTCTATGGTGGTGGGGGGGCTGGGCATATTTTTGTACGGAATGAAAAATATGTCCGAAGGCCTGCAGGCCGTCGCAGGCGAACGTCTGCGCAAAATGATCGGCGCCGTAACAGGCAACAGGCTGATGGGCGCCGCCATCGGCACCGGCGTAACAGGAATCATCCAGTCAAGCTCCGTTACGACGGTTATGGTCGTTAGTATGGTTAACGCCGGCCTGATGACCCTCAAACAGGCTATCCCCGTCATATTCGGCGCCAACATCGGAACGACGGTTACCGCCTGGATTATGGCGTACAGCCTGACTCAATACGGCCTGCCGTTAATGGGCGTCGCTTCATTCTTTTTCCTGTTTTCCAAAAACGACAGGGTGCGTTTTACCGCAATGATTGTTGTAGGTCTCGGAATGGTCTTTTTCGGTCTGGACTTGATGTCTAAGGGCCTGAGCCCAATAAAAGATATGCCGGAATTCGCGGCCTGGTTCCACCGATTCACAGCCGACAGCTACTGGGGGGTTATCAAGTGCATTCTGACAGGCGCCGTCGTAACGGCCGTTGTTCAGTCATCCTCGGCGACAGTCGGCATCACAATGGCTCTCGCTAATGTCGGCCTGATCAATTTCCCCACGGCTGCCGGTCTTGTGCTCGGCGAGAACATCGGCACTACCATCACGGCGTTTTTAGCCTCGCTCGGAACAACCACAAACGCCAAACGCTCCGCTTATGCGCATATGTTGTTCAATACGCTCGGCGTAATGTGGATCACGCCGCTGTTTTTTATCTATATCCCATTTGTCATCTGGTTTGTCAAAACCTTCCTCGGCTGCCAGTCGCCCGATACGCCCGTTCTGGTCAACGGGGAAACTTTCTTTCCCTACGCACAAAAAGCCATCGCAGCGACCCACTCCTGGTTTAATATCGCTAACGTCTTTGTATTCCTGCCCCTCGTGGGCGTGTATGTCCGATTCTTAACCTGGTTTGTGCCGGACAAACCCACGCCCGAAGCGCCGAGACTCACTTACCTGGAAGTGCGATTTCTTGATACACCGGCCATCGGAATGGAACAGTCCCGAAAGGAAATTTTGCGGATGGGCGGCATTTGCCGAAAAACAATGGATATCCTGCGGGAAGCCATCCAGAACGCCGGTATCAACCGCAGCCGCTCTGAAGAAATATTCCAGGCCGAAAACGATCTCGATGTGATACAGAAGGAGATAGTTGAGTTTGTCGGAAATGTAATGACCGGAAATATCTCCCACGAAATGGTGGACGAAGGACGCCGGCAGATGCGTATGGCCGACGAATACGAATCCGTCAGCGATTACATCACAAACATACTCAAACTCCGGCTCAAAATGCGAGAGAATGACCAGCATCTCAGCCCGGAGGCTAAACAGGAAATACTCGAACTGCACGACAAAGTAACCCGCTATATTGACCTGATAAACACAGAGGCTCAGAACGAAGGCGGCGGCGCCGAGTTTTTCAGCGAAGCAAAAGGCAAGGGTATGGCCGTAACGAAACTTATGAAGGAGTACCGCAACAGGCATATGGTCAGGGTCGGCCAGGGGAAGGCCAGCCCGCTGAAAAGTCTTATCTATATGGATATGCTCACCGGCTATAGGCGGATTAAGGACCACGCCTTCAACATCGCCGAGGTCCTGGCAGGAGAAAAATAGCTTTTTGTGATTCACATTTTAGACTATATGTTCTACTGATGAGCCT
>JBGSSG010000016.1:0-3016 GCA_041737185.1 Anaerohalosphaeraceae bacterium | reverse complement strand
AGGCAGACACGTAAAACCCGCAATCTGTATCACGCGGTTCAGTTCTATACTGATTTCGTGCGGATATTCAACCGGCTTGGGCGACCAGGCGCTGTGCCAGATGGTTGCGGGATTTTCATCCAGGACATTTGAGCCTTCATTCTGGGTTTCGGCGCTGCTGGTATGAATTACCTTGGCGCCCAGCCTCTGCATCGGGCTTGGTTCCTTAAACAGTTTTCGGAACGCTTCTACGCTTACATTTTTGCCCGGACGGAAATTTTCGGACATCATATATTTTTCAAGGCTGCGGCGCAATTGCCTTGCCACAGGCCGCTCGGACAGATTCTCCGATAGATTGGTGCTGCACACAAGCAGCTTTCCTTTTTCGACATTTACCTCAAACACTATCGCCAGACTGCGACAGATGTTCCAGTCGTCGATTACACGAACGATGGGCTGGATGGATTTGTCGAGGTCGTCAAGTACGACGGGCTTTGAACGCTGCAGCAAATCATGCCACTGCCAGTTCGTGTAAAAGTCCGTCGGAAAATCCGCCAGCGCCGGATGACGCGGGTCTGTCAGGATGCCCAGTGTGTGTTCCTTCCAACTGAAGATAACCCGGTTCCAGAAAATAGGCTGGAATGCACCGACAGTATCGGCCTTTAGCCTGTCGGGCTGCGGCGTCAGCAGCACCCTGCCGCCCTGCTTTAGTATCTCGACCGCCTTGTCGTCAAAAATCTCCGTGAAATAGATATCTTTTTCGCCTGACAAATCCAGCTTCGCCGGATAAACCCAGAAGTTCCAGTCGTTGGCCAGGCTGACATTTTCCAGCGAAACCTCAAGATTGAGCTTTTGCGCTCTTGTAAAATCCTTCAGTGAAAACGTAATTTCACCAAGTCTGGTCAGCCCGCCGGTTTTAAGTACCGCGTTTCCAAGCCGGCCCTGCAAAAGCACATTGCCGAGACTGTCGCGAACACACCACGCCGGCTGAACCGAAACATCGGAACGCCCATAGTGCGCAACATCAATAATCGCGTTGAAGACCATATCGTTTGTAAAGACAAGCTGTTTTAGCCTTGCCAGCGGAACCGTCGGACCGCAAAACCGGCTGTACTGCTCCGAATTAATGTAACCTTTTGATTCCCAAAAACAGTCCAGCACACCCACAGGCGCCGTGCCATGCCCGGGAAAATCATGCAAATCAAGAAGCGCAAATCCCCCGAACCCAGGCGTACGAAGCGCAGCCTCAATCTCCTGTTTGTACAGCAGCGCCTGGAACTTGCCGCTTGCCAGCAGAAAATCCTGCCCCAGTTGCTCCATCCCAGCCTTTGCCAGTCTATCCCGCGCAATCTCAATATTCCCGCCTCTCATAACGCCGCTGTATTTGTGCATTTCAGCTATGTTTGGATAAACACACCACTGGCCGATTTCATGACTTACAAAAGGCACGGAATATTTGTTAACCACTTCGCCATAGTCATCAAAAGTCTGCGGCGGATACGCCAGCCCCAGCCCCTTGTAATTCTCCAGACGAGGCTCGTGATTGACGTGGTAATTATTTTCCGGAATCTGCGGCCAACCCGAACCTGCCGTGTATCTCCGTCGCGGGTCTTTTTGGAAGCAGTGTTTGACCCACTGTCCCAGAAACTCGTCGCGTTTTTTCACATCGCCGGCCGGCTCGTTGCTGGCAGCCATCATAATAAAACTCGGATGATTGCCATATGCTTTGAGCATCCTGTCTGCTTCCTCGTACACCCATTTGTCCACCGCCGAACCGCTGCCGAAACTTGCCCAGCAGGAGGCTTCGACCTGATAATAAAAACCTATCTCATCAGCGGCCGCAAACGCAGCCTCCGGCGGACACCACGAGTGAAACCGGATATGATTTAGCCCGTAGGCCCTGCAGGTATGAAGTATCTTCTTCCACGATTCGACATCCGTAGGCGGATACCCAGTCAGCGGGAAAATGCAGCATTCCAGCGTGCCGCGGAGAAAAATTTTTCTGCCGTTTATAGTAAACTGCGTTCCAGACACGCCAAGCTCCCGCATCCCGAACACGATTTCCCTTTTGGCCGCAAAATCTTCCCTGCCCTTGTGAACGCTAAGCTCCAGGTTCAGCCTATACAGGTTCGGCGAAAACTCGTCCCACAGCAGCGCATCTTCCCCCATCGGATAGTCAAACTCGATTTTATCCCCGCTCTTGCCGCTTACTTTAATCTGCCTGCCCTGCGGATTATGACTGGCCGAAGAATTGAAACTGCCTGCCCGAACCGACAAACTTCCCTCGGCGTCTTTACCCCAAACGCCCGCAGGCTCGACAACCACTCGAATCTTATGATTCGCAACATCCGGGAATACCCCAACGTCTTCAATCCACAGCCTCTCTTGCGCCTGCAGTTCGATTTTCCCCACAATCCCGTTCCAGTTGGATTGCGTCTGGTCGGATACACTGTGCGCATCATAACCGACCGGAACCACTACCCTGTTGTCAACGCAAATAGTAAGACGATTATCCCCCGGCTTAAGCAGTGCCGTCAGGTCGTACAGATGAGCCGTGCCAAGACTGTCCCGCGAGCCTGCCTGTTTATCATCGACCCATATGGCCGTCTGCCAGTGAGGCCGCTCAAGAAACAATACCATTCTTTTGCCCGCCCAGTTTTGCGGAATACTTACAGTTTTTTGATACCACGCCTGGCCGACATAATGACGCATCGGCGTAAGCCAGAACGGAGACAGAAATTCCTCCCCGTGGAGGTACTCCTTAAACCGCGGATTTTCCAGAAGAGGCTTGCCTATGCCGACCGTCCATTCGGTCTGGGCTGATGGCCTGTCCCCGAAACCCTGCTCCTGCAGCGAACCGGGCAATTTGACTGTATCGCCGCCGACAAGCTCGCCCGCAAACCATTTGTTTTGTTGACCGGCGTTTTCCCTGTCAATCGCAAAACGCCACGTACCGGCAAGGTCGATTACCTTATCGTCAGCATAAACCGCCGCCGACACCACAGCCACACACAATACCGCCTTTGACAACAATCCG
>JBGSSG010000417.1:0-2904 GCA_041737185.1 Anaerohalosphaeraceae bacterium | reverse complement strand
CCAGCCGAGCAAACCTATCCGGCCGTAGCGGACAAGCATCAGCTTGCCGGTTCTGGTTTTCGGCTTGCCGCCGTCTTCCTGTTGTACCATTAATAATGACTCCCTGTCCGATTAAACTTTCTTTCAGACATTACTTATAATTCCGTAAAGGACCGTATTATATCCGAACCGGCCAGATTACACAATAACCCTTCAAAAATCAGCTTCTCGTTAACGCTCGCATCCACCCACCGGATTTTTTCGTATGCCTTCTCGGTAAGTTCAGCCGATTCCTCCGCGCTGAAGAGGCCGGCCAGACGCTTTATCTCATCGGGCTGGTCGGCATTCACTATGTCACTGTCCCTACCGATACTCATTTTCATCGCGTCCGTCAGCGCATAAATTATAATTTGCATCAGACCCTTTTGCGCCTGCCGGTGCAAATCGCTCGTACTTACATCGCCCTGGTCGGCCTCCCATGCCGAACTAATCGCATCCACGCAGCGGCACAGCCGGTCCGCAAACTCCACCGCATCGGCCAGCTTCAAATCCGCAAGACGCCTGACAATCTCCTTTTTTATCTTATAACTATCGGCCTTGTCGGATTGCAGCAGGCCCCATTTGACCGCCCTGCCGACGCTGCCCTGGCAAAATCGCGACCAGTAATGCGCCGCTGGCTTTGCCGCCCCCGCTTGTACCAGCTTTTCAAAAATAAAATCCTCCTCCACCGGCCCGAACCGCACCAACTGGCAGCGCGACCGCGTCGTGGGCAGCATTTCGTCCAGCCGGCTGCATATAAGCAAAATTACGCAAAACCCCGGCGGCTCCTCAAGAACCTTCAATAACGCGTTCTGACTTTCCCTGTTGACTTTCTCCGCCTCGGCCACCACATAAACAACATACTCGCCCATCTGCGGCCTCTGCGAAACCTTTTCAATCAGGAACTCCCGAATTACATCTATGGGCATTTCCACAGGAGTCTTTCGGTTTTTGCCCTCGCGCGTAAATTGAACCATCTCCTTATACACCGGCCTATAGTCCGGATGACCCCCGCCTTCAAATAACGCACACGATGCGCACTGGCCGCAACTGTCATAAAAAGTCCACCCGTCCCTCACGATTTTTTTACGATTCCCGCACAGCAGCATCTTCGCCCAGGCTCGGGCCGTCGTTTCCCTCCCTGTGCCGTCCTCGCCGGCAAACAGATACGCGTGCGCCATCCGACCCGCCTGGTACGCACGGCAAAGCCGTTCTATCGCTCCTTCCTGACAGTGTATATCTTTAAGGCTCTCCGCCATTATCGCTCCCGGCAAAACCTCTCTACCAGCGTTTCTCTTACCCGCCTGTGCACATCATCGAGGGGGCCTGACCCGTCCACACTCCTGCAATGTTCAAAGAACAGGCAAAGCTCAAGAAAGCCTTCTCGCACCTTCTGATGATAAGCCCTGCCTTTTGACTCCATCCTGTCTAACGGCCTGTTCAGCCGCTGCCGCGACGTCTTTAAGTCAACATCCAGAACTATCGTTATATCCGGCCAGACCCGCTCAAGCGAGCTTTCCGCCATCCGAATGATTCTCTCAATACCGAAACCGCCCGCAACGCCCTGGTATGCACAGGTACTCGACAGCCACCTGTCCATCACAACGCATTTACCCGCCGCAAGCGCAGGCCCAAGCAACTCCATCCACAACTGCGCACGCGCCGCCATATACAGCAGAACCTCGACATTCGTCCCCAACTGCCCCGATGACGGCTCAAGCAGAATCTGCCGTATTTTTTCCCCCGCACCTGTCGTCCCCGGGTCGCGAAATGAAACCGCATCCGCTCCCATCCCGGCAAGCCAATCCAGAAGCAGCCGAACCTGCGTGCTCTTTCCGCAGCCGTCCGGCCCGTCAAGGACTATAAATTTCCCGGCAAAATTTTCCTTCATTCCTAATCCTATCTGCGCTGCTTGATATTTTCTATTTTTTAACCACAGATTAACACGGATTAACACGGATTTTTATTCTTAATTCTTAATTCTTAATTCTGTTTTCTGTATTCTTGAGTTCTTGTGTTCTTACATACCTATATTCCTGCATACCTATATTCCTACATACCTATATTCCTGAACCCAAAACAGCGTTGTAGTGCTAAGGCTCCTGTTCGCCTTTGTCTCGGACCTGTTCAAACCGCAGCGATACCGCCACAAACATCGCCAGCAGCGCAAGACCAGAGACCGCAGAGCAAATCATAATGACAGGATAATAAGCAATACCCCCCCGCGTCAATGACGCTGCAAACGTCGCAGCCGCTGCCGCAGCAAGTCCTGCGCCAATCAGAACCATAAGCTGCCGGTCTTTTATCATCACGTACCGCCGCATCGCTCTAATCGCGTCCATCGCCGAACAATCGCATACAATCATCGCCGAAGGCAAAACCAGCGTCGGCTTTATCAGCAGCACAATCGCCGCAAAACTCGCCGCCTGTATCGCCCATTGCGGCATCTTTTCAATATCGTCGATTTTCAATACCCCGCTAAGTCCCGCCAGTATCAGACCAGAAAGCCCGATATATCCAATGGACAGAACCGCCTGACACAGAAACACTCTCCAGAAATAAATCCTGCCCGTTCGAAGCAGTTCAACCGGCTCAACGGGCCGGGCGCCTTCCCTCGCCGCTGTCCGAAGAAAACCAAAAAAAAGCATCTCCCATAACACCGCCAGCGCCGTCATTCCGACAACAAGCATAAACCCCCCGACCGCAGGCATATCCTCCGCCAGGCTTTTACGGCTGATGTCCTCTGCCAGCACGGCAAGGCCCGCCTGAAAACCCACTAAAAGCGCCACCTCCGGCCACCGCCTGCGAAAAATCAATATCAATCTCTTCACAATATTCTTGTGTCCTTGTATTCTTGTATTCTTGAGTTCTTATGTTCTTATGTTC
>JBGSSG010000408.1:0-1824 GCA_041737185.1 Anaerohalosphaeraceae bacterium | reverse complement strand
ACCCGGTGGCAATCCAGCGAGGAATCCTCAAGGCCGTCGAAATTGCCGCGGATTTTATCGCCAAATCAAGCAGGCCCGTCAAAGGACATGACGACATCGCAAAGGTCGCTGCCATCAGCGCAAACAACGACCCGCAGGTCGGCGAAATCCTCGCAAAGGCAATGGACGCCGTCGGCAAAGAAGGCGTCATCGAAGTCGAAGAGGGAAAGGCGATGGAAACAGAGCTTACCGTCGTCGAGGGTATGCAGTTCGACAAGGGATACATCTCCCCATACTTTATGACAAACCCCGACACGCTCGAAGCGGTACTCGAGGACGCATACATCCTCCTGCACGAAAAGAAAATCTCCAACCTGCGCGAGATGGTCCCATTGCTGGAAAAAATCGCACAGACAGGCTCTGCCCTTGTTATCATCGCCGAAGACGTCGAGGGCGAGGCGCTGGCTGCGCTAGTAATCAACAAACTACAGGGTGTTTTGAAAATCTGCGCGGTAAAGGCTCCGGGCTTCGGCGACCGCAGAAAAGCTCTGATGCAGGACATTGCCGTTATCACCAGCGGCCAGGTCATCACCGAAGACCTCGGCATAAAACTCGAAACTATTGAAATGTCACAGCTTGGACAGGCAAAAAAAATCGTCATCGGCAAGGAAATCTGCACCATTATCGAAGGCGCAGGAAAGAACAAGGACATCAAGGCCCGATGCGACCAGATACGAGCACAGGTTGAAAAGACCACCAGCGACTATGACCGCGAAAAACTCCAGGAACGCCTGGCAAAACTCACCGGAGGCGTTGCCGTCATAAAGGCCGGCGCCGCCACTGAAACCGAGATGAAGGAACGAAAAGACCTCCTCGACGACGCCCTGCACGCGACAAAGGCCGCCGCGCAGGAAGGCGTCATCCCAGGCGGAGGCGTTATCTTCCTGCGGGCCATCCCCGAAATCGAAAAAGCAAAAGCAAAGGCCAAAGGCGATGAAAAAATCGGCTTTGACATCATCTGCGGCGCCCTTAAAGCCCCCGCCAAGCAAATCGCACATAACAGCGGCGCCGAAGGCGACGTCATCGTCGAACAGCTTATGGAAAAAGGCGGAAATATCGGCTACGACGCCAACACCGGCCAGTTCGTCGATATGCTCAAGGCCGGCATCATCGACCCCGCAAAGGTCGCAAGAACCGCTCTGCAGAACGCCGCTTCCGTGGCCGGATTGATGCTCACCGCAAACGTCGTTATCACAGACCTCAAAGACAACGAAAAGAAAAACGCCGTCCCGGGCGCCGTGTTTTAAGTCGAATTTTTTGAATGCCGAGATGCCCTTGCTGTCCGTGGGTTTTTCCGACAGATTTGGCATCTCGGCCTTTTTATTTGAAAACGCCGACCTATGGCCAAACGCGATTATTACGAAGTGCTTGGCGTTGAAAAAAACGCCTCTGGGGACGACGTCAAGCGGGCATACCGCCGGATGGCGCTCAAGTACCACCCCGACAAAAACCCCGACGACAAAAACGCAGAGGCCAAATTCAAGGAATGCGCCGAGGCTTATGAAGTCCTCAGCGACAAGGAAAAAAGAAAACGCTACGACCAGTTCGGACACGACGGACTGCGGGGCGTCGGCGTACACGACTACGCCCATATGAACGTCCAGGATATCGGCGATATCTTCGGAGATATGTTCGGAGATATGTTCGGAGACGTCTTCGGCTCGCGGGCGGGACACTCCGCAAGAAGCCGCGGACCGGCACGCGGATACGACCTTGAAACCGCCGTCGAGCTTACTCTCGAAGAAGTGGCTCAAGGCGCTGAAAAAACAATCGAATTCACCCGGC
>JBGSSG010000404.1:0-9323 GCA_041737185.1 Anaerohalosphaeraceae bacterium | reverse complement strand
AACAGGATTATAGTGGGTCTTTCGATGGGCGTTCTTGTTGTAGAGGCCGCCAGGGGCAGCGGGGCGCTGATTACCGCAAAGGCCGCGGTTGATTCGAATCGCGACGTAATGGTCGTTCCGGGCAAAATTGACTCTCCACTGAACGCCGGCTCTCATAATCTGATTAAGCAGGGCGCAAAGCTCGTAGATTCGGTCGGGGATATTATGGAAGCGCTTGGCGTAATCGGACAGGATTTAACGGATTATGCGGCAAGCCAGACCGGCCAAAAGGAAAATCAGGTCAACACGGTCAGAATGAATGCGGCGCAGATGAATCTGACTGATGAACAGCAGAAGTCGCTGGCCTGTCTTGACAGCGAACCTGTGCACATTGAAGAACTGATTATGCGGACACAACTGCCTGTCGGGATTGTGCACTCGGCCCTTGTGCATTTACAACTGAAACAACTCATTCGCCAGCTTCCAGGCGGCTTCTATACCAAACGAGTCATCTCGAACGGTTAAGTAATGGCGTTAAAGGCATAAAGAAAGCCGTCGAACTTACCGGAAAATCTGCCTGCCGTTTTCGAGCGTAAAGATTCGTTCAAGTTTATCTGAATCCTTTTCGACCAGCCAGAATAAATTTCCCCCAGGATTTATTCTAAAGGAAATCGGTTCTCCGCAGGCCGTTGTTTGTCCCAGCGATTTCCAGCCGTCCTGCCAGATGAAAAGCTCGTATGTTTTGCCGGCCTGAATGTCGATACGGGGTTTTTCGGTTTGCGTGTCGGCGTCAGCCTCGGCCGGTTTGACCGCCGAAAGCGATACCTCAATCGCAGGCTCTTTTTGTTCGCAGTCGAGGGCAAGTACAGAACCATCAGGATGCAGGATAAAGGGGTCCGCGACCGGGACAAGTTCGCCGCGGCTATAGCAGGCAGGCAGATATACTATGTTTCTTCCCACCTTTTGGAAAACGGCGCGTCCGTTTTTAATCGCCGCCCAGTCGATAGCAACCCATTTGCCGCCGTTAAATACGCACAGGTACACGAAACGGCTTTTTGCGGGAATCGGCCTGCTTAAAACAACGGCAACCTCGCTTACGGGGACGTACTGGTCGGTTACATCGACAAAATTACCGCCGGCCAGCCACTGCGGGACCGACTCGTTCTTTTTCTTTATGGCCGCGAGGGAATTTTTCTGGAAGTCGAATGTTTTGCGGTACACCTTGGCCGCGCGATTGAACAAAACCTCGCTGCCTCGCCCGTTTTCGTCGAGGACAACCTGCCAGGCGTGATTGTTGTCCCTGTTTGCCCAGGCCGGCGTGTAATCCGATGCGCAGGCGATGCCGCAAGCCCGCAGGGCATAGCTTGTTAGATTGCTGATATCCTCGCATCGGCCCTGGCCGCTTTGGAGCATCTGGTCAAATCCCTGGTCGGTCGGGTGCAGATAGTATAATTCGTTGAATCGAATCATCTTCGATATATCCTCGAAAATGAATCTGGCAACCTCGTTTGCTTCCGCCGGACGGCCGGGCTTTTCCTCGATATCGATGTAGCGGGTCATCATCGCCATTCGCCATCTCTGGGGCGGTTCCTCGCTGCCGCGATACGGAAGAACATACCGGCAGAATGTTTCAAAACTCATTTTTTTCGCCCAGGGCCTTTTGTCGCGGACCTGGAAGGCAAGGTCGATGTTTTCAATCAGGTATTCGCCGGTTATGTTTTTAATGTCGCCGATAAATTTTTTGCGTTTTACGATTAGTTCGCCGGCTTGTTTTTCAATCGCGTTCAAAGCAGCCTGTGCCTGCGCATATCCGGGATAGTCGAGCGCATCAAACGCGATTTCCCTGCCGGTTTTGGTATAGAATCCCGCCTGTACAAACCCGTGTCCGGGCATATTTGCGATGAGAAATTCCGCGGCCCGCAGTTTTTCCGCTTCTTTCTGTTTTTTATAATGCGCAAGTACGGATTCAAGCTGCGGATGGTTTCCCCCCGCCTGCCGCAGCGCCTCTTTTACGTCTTTTGGCCAGACACTGCAGCCCGCAATTAAGAGCGTCGCGAAAGCCAGAAACAGCAGGCAGTCAGTTTTGTGAGCCGGTTTTGATATTTTCGGTAAAGGCATAGACATTTCCATCCTCGCAGCCGACGATTACATAGTTTGAGGCGACAGCCGGCGGGCTGGATACGGGGCTTGCCGCGTTAAAAGACCAGATTTCTTTTCCGCCGGCGGCGCCGAGCAGATAAATCCTTCCGTCGTTTGAGGCCGTGATAATTTTGTCCCCGCAGATTACGGCGCCAGCGTCTATCTCCTGTCCTGCCGAAAAAGTCCAGAGTATCCGTCCGTCGGCAGAGTTGAAGCAATAAAGCCTGTTGTCCCGGCAGCCCGCCAGTACCAGCGATTCCGTCACGGCAGGGCAGGAAAAAAACGGCGACTGGGACGGCTGTACCGACCAGAGGGTTTTGCCGTTTGTGATGTCTATGCAAAAGAAGCCGCCCTCGAAATTTCCCGCGTACAGCCTGTCGGCAAATATCGCCGGACTTGCGGCGATGTATGAACCGCTGTTCACGGAGCGGACATTGTTCGGCTCCGTCGCGTCAATCAGGTATATTTTGGCGTCGCAGCTTCCAAAGGCGACAACGCTGCCGGCGACGGCGGGCGTTCCGTTGATATAGCTTTGCGCCTTGTAAGTCCACAAGACGTCGCCCTCATCGGCGTCGAGGCAGTACAGGACGCCGTCGTAGTTGCCAAACACGATATTGTTTTTTCCGGTGGCGGGATTTTTAATGACATTGGCTGAGCCGGTGATTTTGCCCTGCGTTTCCAGCGACCAGATGTATCTGCCGCTCCGGGCATCGAGGGCGTAGAACGTCCCGTCGGTCGAGCCGAAAAAGACCTTGTTTTCCGCGACAAGTGCCGACGCCTCAATCGCGTCTTTGGCGGCGTATCGCCAAAGCTGCGTTCCGTCGGAAAGATTTACGGCATAGATTGCCCCGTCTGTTGAGGTGATAAAGGCCGTACCATCGCAGACTACGGGCGTTGATTTGACAGGGCCGCCGGTTTGAAACCGCCAGGCTTTCTGGAGCGAGCCAGGCAGAGCGCCGTCCGCTGCCCCCGTAAGGGCGGCATCGCCCCGGAAAACAGGCCAGTCGCGGTTGCCGAATGTCGAAGATATCGAAACGGAAGCCTTTTTAGAAACACCCCGGCTGTGCCTGTAATAATGCAGCCGATACGCGATAAGGGCCGCCAAAGGCAGCGCGACTATCAGAAATGGAATGAAAATTCTTCGGTACATAATTTAGCCGCTGCCGGACGGAAATAAGCCGCTGATGCGTACATCTTCATCCAGGACGTTAGTCGTTACGTCTTCTAATTGAAAGGCCTGGTCGATTTGCTTAAAGGCCGTCGTTATGCAGGCGTCGCCTTTTGCTCCGAAAATCTCTGGGGCAATGTAAATAACACACTCGTCGGCAAGCCCTTCTTTCAAAAAGGAGGCCAGGATTGTCGGGCCGCCTTCCACCAGAAGCTGCCCAACGCCGTTTTTGCCGAGATATTCGAGGACGCTTTTAATGTCGCAGCGTTCCCCCCTGGCGGCGACCCTAAGAATCCCGACGCCGCTTTGCCGCAGTTTTTCGACCTTTTCGGCCTCTATCTGGGCGGTATGTTCAGTGGTTACTATCAAAGTCGGGGCCTGGCTTGTCGTAATGAGATTGCAGTCCCACGGTATACGCAGATTGCTGTCCAGTACTATACGCAGCGGCGGACGGTCAACAGGACAGTCCCCCACCCGCACGGTCAGGCTCGGATTATCGGCGATTACGGTTTCAATGCCGACGAGGATACCCTGAACGCGTTTCCGCAAATGGTGTGCGTCGAGCCTGCTTTTTTGGCCGGATATCGCCCTTGCCGCAGGGTCGCGGTTTTTACGGGCAAGTTTTCCGTCGATACTCTGTGCCCATTTCAAAATAACCCACGGCTTTCCTGTCAGTGCGTGTTTGAAAAACGGGGCGTTCAGTTTCTGCGCCTCTTGGGTGCACAGGCCCGTGTCAACCTCTATTCCCGCGGCCCTTAGCCCGGCGGCGCCCTTTCCGTTGACTTTTTCAGTCGGGTCGATGGCTGCGACAAAGACCTTTGCGATTTTTGCCTCAATCAAGGCCTGTGTGCAGGGGCCGGTCTTTCCGATATGGCAGCACGGCTCAAGACTCACATACGCTGACGCGCCGGCAGGGTCGAAACTGTTTTTCCTGCAATCGGCCAGGGCGTTTATTTCAGCGTGCGGACCGCCGAACTTTTCATGAAAACCGCTGCCGATTACCAGCCCGTCTTTAACGATTACGCATCCTACGACGGGGTTTGGCTCGACACTGCCTATGCCATTTTCGGCCAGCTTAAAGGCAAGCCGCATAAAATCCCGGTCTGTCTGCGCCTCTTTACACGGGCTTTTCATTACATTGTTCCTTTGCCGCTTTATCCGTCCGGCTTTTACCTGCTTCGATATATTTATGGAACATCTTCAGTTCATTTGGGTCATAAGGCCGCAAATCCGAATGATAAAGGTCGTGCTGCCAGACTTTAGGTTCCGGGTCGCCGGGGCGATGGCCCCAGGGCAGATGCGTCTGGGTCTTGCCGTTGACCAGTCCCCAGTGCATACATCCGGCGTTTTCCTTAAAGAAAACCGGCAGACACTCCGAAACGACGGAGCCAAGTCCGCGGTTGAGCCATTCTGTGCAGATAATCGGCCGGTTGTGTTTTTTAAGTTCTTCGATTTCCGCTTTCAGTTCCTTTGCCGGGCGATAGTTGTGAAAACTGATTATGTCCGAGTTGGCGAAGATAACTTCGTTCAGTTTCTCGTAGTTATTCCAGCGGCCTATTGTAAGGGGTTGGCAGGGATTTACCTGTCGCGCCCATTTGAAGACATCCTCGACCAGCGGCACGGATACCTCTCCCATTCCGCCGTTGGTCGGCTCATTGTAAAGGTCCCAGCACAAAATCCGCTGGTCGTTTTTGAAGGCGGTAAGTATATCTTTTACATATTTTTCCAGAGTGGGCCGCTGGCTGCTGTTTTTGACGATTGAATGGCCGGGGCTGGGCGTCCATCCGTTAGCGTACCAGCCGGGGACGACATCGGGCTGTTTGCCGAAGACGGGGTCTTCGATGGGGCCAAAGACGCAGTCGTCAAAAAAGATTATCATCGCCTTGATGCCGTGTCTGCTGCAGATTCCAAGGAATGTGTCAAGCCGCTGTTTGAAAGCCTGCGGTTCCCCCTGCCACACTACAAACGGAAGCACGACGCGCAGGCAGTTAAAGCCTGTTTTTTCGCCAGCGGCCAGTTCCGAATCAATCAGATTGGGGTCAAATGCGTAACCCATCCACATTTCGGTGTAGCTGATGGCGTTGGCGGGTACATAGTTGAAGCCGCACAGCCAGCCCTGTTCTTTGCTCCATTGCCATGCTTTTTCCTCGCTCCACCGCTGCGCCGAATTTTCCTGTTCAGCGTACAGAAATGCCGCCGGAAGACAGAATAATACTGCCGCCATAATAACATTTTTCAAAATTCGTTTCATTGTAGTACTCCATAAACTTTACGGTGTTTATTTTTTTCCGATGCGTCTTAAAAATTCTTCTTCGTCTATTATCTCAATTTTTAACTGCTTGGCCTTATCTGATTTTGAGCCGGGATTTTCGCCAGCCAGCACAAAGGAAGTTTTTTTGCCGACGGACGAGGCGGTTTTCCCGCCGTTATCTCTGATGGTTTGTTCGATTTCCTGTCGTGAGAAGTTTTTTAAGCTCCCTGTTATCACAATGGTCTGGCCCGCGAGTCGGCCGCTGATTTTCTTTTCCGCCGCAACGGGGGTTACCCCTGCGTCTAAAAGCTCTTTTATCACATTAAGGCTGCCCTTGTCGCGAAAATAGTCATAAATGTTTTTGGCGACAACCGGGCCAATCTGGTCGATTTCTTCAAGCCGTTCCAACTCGGCTTTGGCTATCGCTTCAACCGAACCAAGCTCATCCGCCAGTATCTTTGCGGATTGTCCCCCTATGTTGCGAATCCCAAGGGCCGCAATCAGCCTCCATAAAGGACGGGTTTTGCTCTGCTCGATGCTTTCAGCCACGTTGGCGGCGCTTTTGTCCCCCATCCGCTCAAGAGCTGCAATCTGGTCAAAACGCAGCCTGTAGATATCGGCAAAATTCCTGACCAGCCCCTTATCCACAAGCTGCTCAATCAATGCCGGGCCGAGATTTTCAATATCCATCTGGCCTCTGCCGGCAAAGTATTCCAGCCGTTCTTTTAGCCGGGCGGGACAGTTTTCATTAACACAGCGGATATAGACGCCGTTTTCGTCTTTTTTTACCGGGCCTCCGCAGGCGGGACATTTTTTGGGTATTTCAAACGGCTTGCTGTTTAACAGGTTGCGGCTTTTGTTCTCTACCTCTACTACCCGGGGAATTATCTCTCCGGCCTTTTCGATTACTACCGTATCGCCGCAGCGGACGTCGAGTTTGGCGAGCATGTCGAAATTATGCAGGGTGGCGCGTTTGACGGTGGTACCCGCCAATAGGACCGGTTCTAAATTCGCCACGGGTGTTAGTGTTCCTCCTTTACCCACTTGGACATCAATAGATTTGACGACTGTTTCCGCCTGCTCTGCGGCAAACTTGTAGGAAATGCACCATCGCGGCGATCGGCCGGTCGAGCCGAGAGCCTGCTGGAAGTCGAAGCGGTCAACCTTTATCACCATCCCGTCAATCTGATAGTCCAATTTGTCCTTTTTTTCATCCCAGGACCGGCAGCATTCTACGACATTTTCGATTGAGGCGCATTTTTTTATGTGCGGGTTCACCGGCAGACCGAACTCCCTTAGCCTGTCAAGGGCTTCAAAATGATTTTTTGCAAACGGCTTGCTTATCCCGCCGACTGAATAGGCGAAAAAAGACAGCTTGCGTTCGGCGGTAATCCGGGCGTCCAGCAGTTTGAGCGAACCTGCCGCGGCGTTTCTGGGATTTGCGAATTCCGCCTCGCCGCTCTTTGCGCGTTGTTTATTCAGTTCGGCAAAGGCTTTTTTGGGCATATAGACCTCGCCGCGGACATCAAGTATTTCCGGGACTTCTTCGGTCTTGAGCAGCTCAAGAGGAATCGCGCATATTGTGCGAATGTTGGCCGTTACGTCGTCGCCCGTTTGGCCGTCGCCGCGGGTGGCAGCCGCGGCCAGAATACCTTTTTCATATCGCAGACTCACCGCAAGGCCGTCAATTTTCAACTCGACTACATATTCGTATTCGTCTGTTTCTAAGCCTTTGCGGATACGCTTGTCAAATTCCCTCAGCTCGTCATCGCTGTAAGTGTTGTCGATGCTGAGCATAGGGACGGCGTGCCGAAGCGAAGCGAAACCCTCGATAGGCCTTTCGCTGACCCGCTGTGTCGGAGAGTCCGGCGTGACAAGCTCGGGATGGGCGGTTTCAAGCTCCTTCAGTTCGGCAAACAACTCGTCATACTCCCGGTCGCTGATTTCCGGGGCGTTGAGAACATAATAGAGATAATCGTGTCTGCGGATTTCCAGGCGAAGATGAAGGATTTTTTTCCTGCTGTCGGTTTTCATTGGTTTATTTATACGCTGGCGGATAACTTTTTTCAATAGTTTGGCGGCGCAAAAAAAAGCCCCGGTTATAAGCCGGGGCCGCTGAAAGTTCTTTTTGCCGTATCTATTCGTTGCTGCCGTACAGCCAGGCGGCGTCGGAAAATTCATACTCCGCCAATTCTTCCGGTTTGGAATACAACCCTATCTCATACTTTGCCGATTCCGGGCTGTCGGAGCCGTGAACTAAGTTGTATCCCCGGCTGCAACCGAAATCGCCGCGAATCGTACCCGGCTCGGCGGCAAACCCGAATGTCGCTCCCATCAGTTTCCGGGCAATCCCAATCGCGCTCTCGGCCTGCCAGACCATCACAAGGACAGGCGCAGAACATAAATATCGCACCACGCCTTCAAAAAAGGGCTTGTCCTTATGAACGGCATAATGCTTGCGCGCCAAGCCGGGGCTGATTTTCATAAATTTGGCCGCGGCGAGCTGAAGGCCCTTTTCCTCGAATCGGCTGATAATCCTGCCGACAAGATGCCGCTGGACGGCGTCCGGCTTAATAATAATCAGGGTTTGTTCGACCACTTGGCAGGCTCCGCTGGAATACGGCGGTAAGTATCTGTTTTACAGGCCCGCTGCGGCGTTTGGGATGATGAATATCTCAACCCTGCGGTTAGCTGCACTGCCGCCCTTGTTGGGCTTGTTGGGTTCTACCGGCTTGTATTCGCCATAACCCTTCACGCACATTCTTTCGGAGGCGATGCCGTCCTGTGTCATCAGGCTAAGCACCGAAATCGCCCGGTGTACCGACAAGTGCCAGTTGGTCGGATGCGACTCTCTGGTGCCCGGCCTTTTGATAGGCATATCGTCGGTATGACCGACTATCACCATATCAAACTGTTTGCCCTCCGAGGCGTTCATAATCCCGCAAAGGGCCTTGATTGCCTCAGCGGCGGGGGCGCCGACCTCGTCGCTGCCCAGCGGGAACAGCAGGTCGCTTTTGAACTTCAGCGAGCCGGTCGATTCGTCAAAGCTTATCATATCGCTGGTCTTCGCGAATTCCTGGAGCATTACATTCAGCTCCATCGGCAGGGGGGCGCCTCCCAGGAGCAGTTGTGCCTGCATTTTGGCTATAAGCGATTTTTTATTTTCGAGGTCAGCTTCGAGAGCGGCGATTGTCGCTTTTTTTGCGTCGATGTCGGCGCCGCCCTGGCCGCTTAGGGCCTGCAACTCGCGGTCTTTCTGACCGAGGGTCATATTACAGTCGCCAAGCTGGCTTTCCAGCGAGGCGATTCTGTCCTGCTGGATGCGGTTCTGGCTCTTGATATCGTCGTACTTGGCTTGTGAGATACAGCCGCTGGCGCCGATAATTAATGTTAACATTCCAAACAAAGCGATAACCCTGTTTGTTTTCATTGCATTTCCCTTTCTGATTTTCGTCTATCCTTAGTAAAAAACCCCAACCGCCCTTCGCGTCTGCTCAGGTTACAGTAAAGGTTCGCTCTTTAATACTTCGGCACGTAAGCCTCTGGGCGTTTAATTTACTTAGAGCCTTCTAACAAAATGCCTTTGCATTCAAACGGCTTATTTTCCGCCGGCCCGGTAGGCCTCGGTCCGTTTCTTACTCTTTTTCCCGCCTGACAACGCCGCCATTGCCAGGATAATCAGCATCACCACCACCAGACCGATAGCGACATACCATATCAGGCTGATATCGGCTATTCCTGTAAAAGCGAGGGTCTTAATCAGTCCCGGCAAGACGCCTCTCACTG
>JBGSSG010000400.1:0-5995 GCA_041737185.1 Anaerohalosphaeraceae bacterium | reverse complement strand
TTTGCGGGTATCCTTGAACATCTGAAAAATAACGTCAGGCCCGGCGATATGGTCGTTACTATGGGCGCCGGAACGATATGGAAGGTTGCCGATGAGTATATTCACTGGCTTGGAAACAATAGTTAAGCAAAGCTGCCAAATGGCGGATTACACCTGGTACGGCCTGGGCGGACCCGCTGATTACCTGATTTGCCCCACAAATACCGACCAACTCCGAACCGTCATCCAGAGATGCTGCGAAAACGACCTGCCCGCATACATCCTCGGCAACGGCTCAAACCTGCTCATCCGCGACCAGGGCATCCGCGGCGCAGTCATTAAACTCCAGGGCGATGAATTCTCCAGCTTCAGTTTTAAGGGTACTTCCCTGAAAGCCGCCGCCGGAGCGGAACTTAACAAAATCCTGCAGGAAGCCGTTAAAAGGGGCCTGGGCGGAATAGAAGCTCTTGCCGGCATACCGGGCACCGTAGGCGGCGCAGTCAAAATGAACGCCGGCGGACACTTCGGAGACATCGGCACCGTCGTGCAGTCCGTTACTGTTATGGACAAGCAGGGCGAAATATTCGAAAAAGAAAAACCCGAATTGGTCTTCGACTACCGCCAGTCAAACATCACCTCACGTGTAATCCTTTCCGCAGCCATAGAACTTATCGAAAACGACAGGAACGAACTGCTCAAAACCGTCAAAGAGGTCTGGATTTATAAGAAAAATACCCAGCCCCTCGACACAAAAAACGCCGGCTGTGTCTTCAAAAACCCCCGCGGAATGTCCGCGGGAGCGCTTATCGACAGGGCGGGACTGAAAGGCGCCCAAATCGGAGGCGCTGTCGTCAGCTCAAAACACGCAAACTTCATCCTTACCGAAAAGGGATGCAAAAGCGAAGATGTGCTGAACCTTATCGAGCAAATCCAGCAGCGCGTAAAAGAAAAATTCGACGTCGAACTCGAATTGGAAATAGAAATATGGTAACGCCTCCGCCAAATGCTTCAGACACCCGGAAAATCTGTTAATCAGCTCAATATTGCTGTCCTGGCCGGCGGCGCCGGCTCCGAACGCCAAGTCAGTCTGCTCAGCGGACAGAACATTCATAATGCCCTTCTTAAGGAAGGCCTGAACGCCGCTCTCTGTGACCTTGACCCGCAGAAACTCGATATCCTCGACGACCCGGACATTGACCTGTTTTTCCTCGCCCTTCACGGCAGATTCGGGGAGGACGGCCAGCTTCAGCAAATACTCGAGCAAAAACATAAACCCTTCACAGGTTCAGGCTCAAAGGCCAGCAGGCTTGCCTTCGATAAGGTCGCCGCCAAGAAAATTTTCGCCCAGGCAGGACTGCCCGTCGCCGGGCAGGTCGTGCTCAACGGCTCAACCAACCAGGCAGAGCTGGCAAAAAGTCTGAAAAATCTCGCCGCTCGATTCGTCGTAAAACCCATAAGAGAAGGCAGCAGCGTCGGGATACAAATCCTCGACGACCCGCTTGACGCCGCCCAGGCCGCCGTCAACTGCCGAAACGCCTTCGGAGACTGTATGGTCGAGGCCTTTGTCCCCGGACGCGAAATCACCGTCGGCATCCTCGAAACAAAAGCTCTTCCCATAATCGAGATACGCACGAAAAAACAATTCTACGACTATAACGCAAAATACCTCGACGACGCCACCGAGTACCTGTTTGACACCGTCGCCGACGCCGGCCTTGCAAAAGAAATTCAGCGCCTCGCTGAAAAATGCTTCAATGCCCTGGGCTGCCGGCATTTGAGCCGCGTCGATTTCATTCTGACGCCGGACAACAAACCCTGCATACTCGAAATAAACACACTGCCGGGCTTTACAAGTCATTCGCTCTTGCCAATGGCCGCCGCATACGCGGGTATCCCCGCCGAGAAATTGTGCGCAAGAATCGCCTGTGCCGCATGGAGCGACTTTCACGGGGGAATATAAAAATGGCCGGAAAAAAAATAAAGAGAACAAAACAGCCCGGCCGGAAACGGCGGCTCTGGCCATTCGGTTCAAAAGAAAAATCCTCAAGGCCAAAACATTCCTCCCCGCTTGCCCCCAAGCTGCGCATCGCCGCCATTACGATTGGTCTTCCTTTGATAGCCGCCGGCCTTGCCGTGGGTTTTATCTATATGGAAAAGTACGTCTCGGCACGCGACGAGCAAAACCCCCGTTATGGAACCGTCATCTTTGAAAACATTCCCCAATGGGCGCTGACTCAGCCCGTTCGGGACGCCTTCAAAGAAACGCTGGGCCAGTCCCAGTTTCAGCTTAACCGGACTTCCGCAAGGCTGGTGGCTGAACGTCTGAATAAACTTTACTGGCTGTACAACATCCAGGCCCGCACCGACGACGACAATATCTACGTCCGCGCCTCCTGCCGAACGCCCAGGGCCATTATTAAAACCGCAAAGGGACAGTTCTACCTGGCCGTACCGGCGCCCGACGACCCGCTGGGCACCAGCGGCGCAGAAAATTCGCTCGTCGTACTGGACTACCTGCCGCTGCCAAAACTGGGCCTGCTGGAAATCACCGGCGCAGATACCCGCAGCTTCCCCTCCCCCGGCAAATCCTGGCTCGCCGACGATGCTTCCGCCGCCGTCGCCCTGATAAAAGCCCTTGAAAAAATGGACAGCCAGTTGTGCCCCGAAAAACCCCTGCTCAACGAAGCCGCATCCGTCAGCGTGGCTAATTTCGCCGGCAGAAAACGTCGGACCGAGCCGCATCTAATCATCCGCCTGAAGGACGACACCGAGGTCTTCTGGGGCGCTGCCTTCGGCCAGGCAGGAAGCGTCCTCGAAGCCGGCGAAACCGAAAAACTCGCAAGCCTCTACACCTTCTACAAAGAACACAACAACACACTTCTCGGACAAAGCAAATACATCGAACTGAGAACCCCCAGGACCGGCATCCCTCGCCCGCAGTAAAAACCTTTTCCATGTGTTTGGAAAAGTGCCCAGCTTCCAGCGACCAGCAACTCTCGACTCACGATTCTCGATTCTCGACTCAGGGGTGCCCTGTCAGACTGGCAGGCGCGAAAAAGGATTTCGGCGGCAATAACGGCGGATTTGTCAGGATGTCCCGTTTGTCCTTGTGTTTATAAGACTTTTATGTAAAATGCCTTATGTTTATCTGGCGACGGCTGGCACGTCTTTTGCAAACTAAAATAGCTTTCCAGGGACGGGGTCTTCCCTTATAATACCCTGCCTGCCGGGATTAAAAACGACATTAAGAGAGTGCAGTATGCTTGAAAGGAGTAAGAAACAATGAACATCAGACCGTTAGCTGACAAGGTGCTTGTGCAGCGCGTCGAGGCCGAAACTAAAACCGCCGGCGGAATCGTCCTGCCGGACACCGCCAAGGAAAAACCACAGCGAGGCAAAGTCGTGGCCGTCGGCGAGGGAAAACTTTTAGACGACGGCAGCAGGGCGCCGGTTAATGTCAAAAAGGGACAGGAAGTGCTCTTTACTAACTACGCCGGCTCGGAAATCAAAATCGACGGCAAGGAATATATGATTATGGACGAGTCCGAGATTATGGCCGTCATCGAAAAATAAACGCCCCTGGAAAATTCCGGGCTGTAAATTAACGACAGAAGATACAAGGAGAAAGCTATTATGTCAGCTAAAAAGATAGCGTTTGAAACAGAAGCACGTGCGGCCATTCGCGAGGGCATCCGCAAACTGGCACGCGCGGTCAAAATCACACTCGGCCCCTGCGGCAGAAACGTAATACTCGAAAAATCCTTCGGCAGCCCGACCGTTACAAAGGACGGCGTCAGCGTAGCAAAGGAAATCGAGCTTGAAGACGCTTATGAGAATATGGGCGCACAAATGGTCAAGGAAGTCGCCTCAAAGACCAGCAACGTCGCCGGCGATGGGACCACCACCGCGACCATATTGGCAGAGTCAATCTTCGAGGAAGGCCTCAAAAACATCACCGCAGGCGCAAACCCGATGCAGGTCAAACGCGGCATCGACAAGGCCGTCGAGACCATTGTCGAAAACCTGAAAAAGATGAGCACCCCGGTCGAGAGCGGCAAACAGATTGAGCAGGTCGCCACCTGCTCGGCCAATCAGGACGCCGAAATCGGCAAAACCCTCGCCCAGGCGATGGACAAGGTCGGCAAGGACGGCGTTATCACCGTCGAAGAAGGTCAGAGCCTTGAAACGGTTGTGGAGCTTCTTGAAGGACTGCAGTTTGACAAGGGATACTTAAGCCCGCACTTTATCAACAACGCCGAAGACCGCACGGTCGTATTTGAAAAGCCCTACATCCTCATCCACGAAAAGAAAATCAGCTCCGTAAAGTCACTTGTCCCGCTGCTTGAGCAGGTTGCCAAGCAGGGCAGGTCTCTGCTGATTATCGCAGAAGAGGTCGAGGGCGAGGCCCTGGCCACGCTGGTAGTCAACAAACTCCGCGGCGTTCTGCAGTGCTGCGCGGTAAAGGCTCCGGGCTTTGGCGACCGCAGAAAGGCGATGCTTCAGGATATCGCAATTTTAACCGGCGGACAGGCCATCTTCGAGGACCTCGGCACACAGCTTGAAAACGTAACGCTTTCCCAGCTCGGCCAGGCCAAGAAAGTTACCATTGACAAGGACAACACGACTATCGTCGAAGGCGGCGGCAAGACCGGCGACATCAAGGGACGCATCGAGCAGATTAAAAAGGAAATCGACACCACCACAAGCGACTATGACGTCGAAAAACTCCAGGAACGCCTGGCAAAACTTGCAGGCGGCGTGGCCGTCATCAAGGTCGGCGCAGCGACAGAGTCCGAGATGAAGGAAAAGAAGGCCCGCGTCGAAGACGCAATGCACGCCTGCAGAGCCGCGGTCGAAGAAGGCATCCTGCCCGGCGGCGGAGTATCTATGCTGCGAACGCTTCCGGCGCTTGATAAGATACAGTGCACAGGCGACGAGCGCATCGGCGTCGATATCGTCAAACGTGCGGTCGTGGCGCCGATTAAGCAGATTGCCGTCAATGCAGGCCTTGACGGCTCGATTGTGGCGCAGAAGGTTATGGAATCGAAAGAAAAGAACTTCGGCTACGACGCCGTCCGCAAGGAATACGGCGATATGATAAAGTTCGGCGTGATTGTTCCGACAAAGGTCGAACGCACCGCGCTGCAGAACGGCGCTTCGATTGCGTCGCTATTGCTCACGACGGACGCCATTGTCAGCGAGATTCCCGAAAAGAAAGAAGCCCCCGCAATGCCCCACGGCGGCGGAATGGGTGGCATGGGCGGTATGGGTGGTGGTATGGGCGGAATGTACTAACCGCAAAGGCGTGGAGCGTAAGCGAAACGATAATAAAAAAACGGATTTGCACCAACGGGTCTGGCACCTTGCCAGGCCCGTTCTTTTTAGATTTGAAAGGAGAATAACAGATGTGCGAGGCTGCGAAAAAGCGATTTTTACGGAACGAGTTATTTCGAATTTCATTAGGAGCATCCTTTCAGACACGCGGCCGGGAAAATCCAATGTACATCTATCGACAAAATCCTAATGTGCCTGATGCTCAGAGATTATTGATAAGAAACTCGATCAAAGAATATGTTTCTACTCAAATTTTTCAATACAACTACTTGACTGTTCCAAAATACATATCTTCCGTAAACACTTTGTCAGAACATATTTCTGGACTTTATAAAGATTATTTGCATGGCGAACGCTTTAGGATAGGAGTTTCTCAGAAACTGTTTGGCTTGTATTTAAAATATTTATGGATGATTGGCGATATTTCGGAACCACCTGTCTGCCCGTTTGATGGTGAAATTTTACGTGAACTTGGAATTCAGGACAACTGGACGCAAATTGACGATATTAAAATCTTGAAAAAATGGATTGATAAAGCAAAGGAAAAGGCAACAAGTGATGGATACAATGGAAGCATTGCCCAGTGGGAACTGGCAAACTGGGAACCTGAAAATCAGTAAAAGTAATTTCGGGTGAGGAATCTGACCGGAGACCTGTCACCCCGAACGAATGTGAGGGGTCT
>JBGSSG010000334.1:0-2806 GCA_041737185.1 Anaerohalosphaeraceae bacterium | reverse complement strand
ACCTGGCGACTGAACCATTGCCGCGGGAGCTGTTTCCGGTCGGTCAGTTAAACAGGCTTGTCGCAGCGGCTCTGCTCGACCTTGAGAAAGAGGAGATGGAACTGCTTGTGAGCCGTTATTCGGCGATGGATACTTTAAGCCGTATCGCGGCACTGACCGGGATGACTTCCGAACTGCTTGCGGCCCGTCTTTACAGGGCGAGACATTCGTTCAGCACGGCCTTGCAGAACATAGCGGGCGTTGGGGGCCGCGATGAACCGGCTGCGACGGGTATGCGGGGGATGGAGATTTTAGAGGGAAACCTCGAAAGACTTTTATGTTCAGTTTCGCCGGTAAGCCCTGTTCCGCAGGATATATACAACGGGCTTGAGGAGATTGTTGAAAAATCTTCCGGATATCTGCGAAAAACTCGGCAAAAGAGACTGGCCGACAGACGAATGATTTTGAAAATAGTCTGCACCTCGGCATTTCTGGCACTGCCTGTGACGATATGGCTTTTATGGTCTGGCGGGAAGCAAGGCCCAGAGCGGCAAGAAGAATCTCCCGCCCGAACCGCAGTTGTAAAAAACAAACAAGAAAGCCCCGAGACAAAAGCCGGGAAGATACCCGTTGACGAAAGTGATGGGTCGGCAAAGGAGTTGAAACAGGCGTTTGCGATGGGCGAAGCCGGCAATGTGAAAGGGCTGATTAATATGCTGCGAACGGGCGGCCTGGCGGGACAGCTTGTCGCAGCAAGATACCTGGCCGAATACGGCGACCAAACCGCGATTGACGCTCTCGAACAGGCCGCCGCTCAATGGCGAGGCGAACAGGCGGAAGAAAATCCGTTCAATAAGGCGATAGAGGCGATTGCAAGCCGGCTCGAACAGCCCGCTCCTGTTGAGCAATCAATTCAGGCCGCAGACCAGGCTGTCCCTGCGGTAAAAAAGAAGGAAGAAACCGGAATCGTTCTAAAAGGGCGGGTACTTGACACGAACAGTAAGAGAATGGCCGGGGTAAAAATCGAACTTTCGGGCTGGTCGCAAAACCAGGAAAGAAAAAATATATCGAAGGCATTCCAGACAGACCAGCAGGGCGATTTCCAGATTCGGATAGAATCGGTGGGATTTGTTCGGCTTGAATTGAAGGACAGGCCGGCAGATGCGTCCGTTCTTGCGAGGTCTTTTTTTTGTCAGGCGGATGTGCCGGAGGTAAAGGCTGATTTTGGAGCCGGTTTATCCGCCTGCGGAAGCGTAATAGTGAACGGGGAACCGCTCGTTGATGCGGAACTTTTGGCAGCCGAGGTTTGCGGTACTGACAACAGCGGTTTTCTGGCCAGGTGCAGAACGGACCAGGCCGGCGGTTTTCGTTTTGTCGGGCTGCTGCCCGGCCATTACGCAGTTTTCTATATCCGTAAATGGGCGGGACAGGATGTATCGATTGTTCTGGGAGAACTTTTGTTTGACCGGGACGTTCAGTTGGGCATCGTTACAGCCGATGCCGCCCTTGATATTTTTTCGGATGGTGAAAAATTCGCTCCCCTATCCGGTGAAGGCATAAAACTTCGGATGCCGTCGTGGTTTCGCGGGCACGCTGTTTCGACGGCCAAAACGGAGCCGAATGAGCCGTACTGGTTTGAAGATGTGCCGGCAGGGCGGTATGAGGCGGAAATTCCCTTATGCGGCGGGGTGTACTGGTACGAGCCGATAGAGATAAGCAGGGAAACGGCCGTGCAGCATTTCCAGACGGAGCTGCCCGCGATTCGAGGAGTTGCCGAAATCACAGGCATCCGGAACACACTGGGCACTTTCTGTCTTTGGAGCAGAGACCGCAAGGTTCGTGGTCTGCCTGAACCGCAGGGCAAAGAAGGGTATCAGTCAGCCCTGCCTCCCGGCTTGTATTACGCGGGATTGCTTCTGTCGGGCCGGCCTGTGCCGCTGGCGGATTTTCAGATTATTGAAGGCGGAAAAACAACGGTTGATTTGAGCGCAAGACAGGCCGAGTACGCACAACGGGGGGTACTGGATGTGTATGTTACGGATACCAGCGGCAATTTGTTAAGCGGCGTGTCATTGGAATTGCAGGGAAGAGAATTTCTCGATGCCCAAAGCGCCGGGCAGGGCGTCTGTTTTTCCGCCTGGGCCGGTCCGTATGTTCTTTCGGCCGGTATGGAAGGATTTGTCTCGCGGCGTGAAGCAGTGGAAATTACGCCTTTCGATACGCCGCCGGAGGGAATGTCAGGGCGGACGAAAGTCATTCGGCTCGAACGACGTTAAGAGCCTATCCGAATTACCCAATCTATTGCGGCCGGCTGCAAAGTCCGATGCCTGCGTTGTCGGGCGAAAAATGCACGCTAAACGACGAATTTTGCTTGTCTGAACGGAAATTTAAGTTAAACTGCTCCCAATAAATTGTCCGGCGGCGTAGCTCAGTTGGTTAGAGCATGGGATTCATAAGCCCAGGGTCAGTGGTTCGAATCCACTCGCCGCTAATGAGTCGAGAGTCGAGAGTCGAGAGGATGTAGATGGGAGTGAAAAGTTTTCGTGACTTGGCGATATGGAAACGCGGGATAGAACTGGTTGAGCGTGTTTATCGACTTACAGTTTCTTTTCCCAAAAGTGAAATCTATGGATTGACCAGTCAGATGCGCCGCTGTGCCGTTTCAATCCCGTCAAATATCGCCGAAGGGTTTGCCCGGTCAGGCGGGGCCGAATACAGGCAGTTCCTGTATATAGCCCACGGCAGTTTTGCTGAATTGGCGACACAGATGTTAATCGCTGAACGGCTCGGATATTTGAGCAAACAAGCAGTTGATGAAATAGTTGAT
>JBGSSG010000312.1:0-2076 GCA_041737185.1 Anaerohalosphaeraceae bacterium | reverse complement strand
CTCAACTGAACAGATTGAGCAGGTACTGCTGGCGGGCGCGTTTGGAAATTATATCACCCCAGCAAGCGCAATCAGGATTGGCCTTTTGCCGAATCTGCCTGCCGAGAAAATTCATTTTGTCGGCAACGCCGCCTGCTCCGGCGCCGAAATGATTCTATTGAGCCGTCATTTACGACAACAGGCCGCAGCGCTTGCCGAAAAAATCGAGTACGTCGAAATCGCCGCACAGCCCGATTTTCACGATATGTTCAGCCAAAACCTGCTGTTCGACTGATTATTCCGCCGCGGTCAGCTTTTCAGTATCGTTTCAATCTTTTCAAGCTCAACGTCTGAAAAGTCAATGCGTTTCAGGGCTTTCAGGTTTTCACCGATTTGCTCCGGCCTGCTTGCCCCGATAATCACCGAGCATATCTTCTCATCCCGCAGCAGCCAGGCAATCGCCGTCTGGGCAAGGCTTTGCTGCCGGGCAAGGGCAATTTCGTTGAGCCGGTTGAGTTTTTCGACAGTCGCCGGTGTGATTGTATCTGTCTTCAAAAAGCCGTCCTTTGCAGCCCGGCTGCCGGACGGAATCTTGCCCGAAAGGTACTTATCGCTAAGCAGGCCCTGGGCCAGCGGAGAAAAAACCACACACCCAAGACCCTGCTCTTTGAGCACATCCGGCAGTCCCTGTTGTTCTGTGTCGCGATTGAGCATCGAATACCGGCGCTGGTGCACAACCAGCGGACAATTAATACTTCTCATAAATTCAGCCGCTTTTTTCGTCAAATCAGGCGGATACTTCGAGATTCCCGCGTACAGGGCTTTGCCCGCTCGTACTGCCTGTTCCAGCGCCAGCAGTGTTTCCTGCAGAGGCGTCTGCTCATCCGGGCGGTGAGAGTAAAAAATATCCACGTACTCCAGCCCCATTCGCAAAAGACTTTGGTCAAGACTTGCAAGCAGATGTTTTCGGCTGCCCCAGTCGCCGTATGGGCCGGGCCACATCGGATGGCCTGCCTTGGTTGCGATAATAAGCTCATCCCGGTAAGCGCTAAGCTGCGAACGGAGTATCCTTCCAAAATTTTCTTCAGCAGACCCTGGCGGCGGGCCGTAATTATTCGCAAGGTCAAAATGGCATATCCCGTTGTCAAATGCTTCAAGGATTATCCTGCGGGCGTTGTCAAAGTCGTCTTCGGCCCCGAAGTTGTTCCACAAACCCAGCGAGACCGCCGGCAGAACAACCCCGCTTGCCCCGCAGCGCCTGTACGGCATCCTGTCATATCGTCCCGACTGTGCCGACCAACTCATTGAAAATCCCTCTCCATTTGTTCAATTTTTTTACATCTGCCGCCGGACAATTATATCCTTTTCCATTTTATTACTTTTCCCTTCAACCTCATTTTATCCCTTCAAAGAATTTCCCGCACCACCTGTTTTTCGCCCATTTTTTCTGCCTCTTTTCTCTCTTTCTAAAAGTGAAGCAGGATTGTGCCGCTTAAAAGCACCAATTTTTTGGAGTTGAACCTTATATTAAAACTCACGCTTGGCGTCTTTCTATCATGTCCAGTAAAACACATTGCCTTGTGGCCTCTTAATACATCGATACCAAGTGCCTTCGCAACATCGATTACCGAAATACTATTGAGTTTTTCTATCTCGCTTTTGGGAACCATTGATAAAAACTCTCGCGTGGTATTGGATTGGTCATCCAAGACTGATCGGGAGCTGGTTCTTGAAGTACTTCTTCAACCGTTTTGGGTCTTAAAATCGGCTCATTTTTAAGTTCACCCTTCTGAGTAATCCACATTACTTTTTTTTGTCTAATGATTTCTTTTGCAATTAGATTTGTTATCTGGCTATCTCCTAACACATAATCCATGACTTTCTGATAATTGCCTGCATGCCATTGTTTTGGAGCTTCTTCTGAATTCATCAATTTGGATTGTTTTATGCCCATCGCTTTTGCCACAGAAGCAAGACTTACCGGAAATCCTTTTCGACTAAAAAACTGAAACATAGGGTCCCACATTTTGAGTGCGATTTCAGCAGCCAAATTCATGTTTTCCGCATTATATCCAATCCAGCGAATGTCAAATCTTA
>JBGSSG010000309.1:0-3528 GCA_041737185.1 Anaerohalosphaeraceae bacterium | reverse complement strand
CCGCGTTGAGGCGGGTACTGTGGCGGAAACGAATTATTGTAATGTTCGGCAATCATACCGTACCTGCACGAATTACAGAGTTCCTTATCGCTGCCGTAGCTGCGGCTGCATAATCAATTATCAAAAGTGCGAAAGTTCACTCTTGGTGTTCCTCGGACTTGCCGTCCAAGATAGAGAAGTCGAAGTCACAGATGAGGTCATATCCGATCGGTTGTTCGAAGCGGATTTTGTAAATTCGCCACACGATGCCGTTCGTGAGGACCACCCATGGAACCCCGTTGTTCGCGCCGTAGTCTATGGCTTGTTTAAGATGGGATTCCTTCAGGCTTCTTCCGATGGCTTTTGCCTCAATAAGGAACTCGGTCTTGTTTTCGACCTTGACTGCGAGATCGCAGAATGTTCCCCGGATCACGAACTCGCTGGTGACCTCCAAGTATTTGTCATAGCCAAAGACCTCGGCAAGCATGTCTTTGATGATTGAGACTGTGTCCGATTCGTTGACGTCTCGGTCCTTTGCGATCTGGAGAACCTGCTGGAATTTGGCGACCGATCTGGCGATTCTATCTGCTACGCGTTTGGGTGGAATCATTGTGCTTCTCCTTGTGTTATTTTTTCATCCTCAAGTCGAACTACGGTTTAGATTGATCCGCATAAGATACGGAACTTTGATTTCCTGTCCGTATAAAACGCTCAGCTACACAACCAAGCCCTCCAATGCCACATTGTAAGCCAACAATGCCACGATGTAAGCTCACAAAATCATGATGTAAACTTAAATTCTAAAACCCTAATACCTATTCCTCAAATTCAATGTTAGTTACATATACTTTGATTTTCTTTGACCATTCAGAAGGAACATCGTCGGTATCATAACCAAACTTTTCGCTATAATTTGGTTTTAATGATTTGCTGTCAGAAGACCAACTCGAAACGAGAACTGGGTGGAAAGTTTTTTCATAAATCGTGTTTCCATATTCATCAAGATAATAAATTGTAATTTCAACTTCGGTTAATGTACGATTCCCGGCGTTTTTTATTTCACCGAACGCACCCCATTTATCAAAGACAGTTTTCGCAACTTTCAGATTCATTATCTTGACTTTATCTACATAAGCCTGCTTTTCCTGGTTTTGCTCTGTTGTTTTTTCAACTCCTGCTTCGCTTAAGGTGGCTTTTGTTTTGTCTAAACCTTCAGTGATAGTCGTTCTACTTTTTTCAATAGAAGATGCTACTGAACCGGTAACGGCTATGACTATAAAAGCAGCAGTAATAGAAACAATTGTCCCTGCTATTGGAAGCCCAGCATAAGACTTCTTTGTCAGCTTTGCTATTATTATTCCGATAACGCCAAACAGGGCACCCAAAATGGCGAAGGGTAAACTGAATATACCACACATTGGAATCCAACATCCCAAGCAGGCGATAAGACCAAGAACTAAGGCAGCTATGCCTAAACCGCTTACGCTTTTTGTTTGCGTCACGTATATCGGATGCCTTAAGGAGTCATTACATCGGGGACAAACGACTTGACCTTCATATATATATGCCTGTTCCTCCTGTGGCAACACTTTACCGCAATGTTCGCAATGTTCTGTTTTTTGTGCCATAATTTTCCCCTTTCTGCTAAACTTCCGATTTTTACAAAACCACCATCACCGTATTAGAAGGCGAACCTTCGCCTGCTTTATTTATTGCTACAACGCGATATTCGAGTTCTCGGGGCCTATACTATCAAATCAGTATGAAATGCGATACTTTAATCCGCCTACGGCTGATAAATCTGGGAAATCCGGGTTTATGCTTTCCGGGGGTTGGGTGCACGTCAAGTTTGTAGGTAATCCGCTAAGAAACAAACTGGATTCCCGCCTGCGCGGGAATGACATTGTTCTGGATTCCCGCCCCGCCTGAAGTGAGAAATAACTTGACAGTTCGGGCAATCGGCCTATACGATAGGGTCTTTAACAGGCTTGATTTACGGAGATTTTCAGGTGCGAATGGAAAGACCGAGGCTAAAAATTGCAGGCTGGGGGCTTGTATTGTTGTCTTTTTGCCGGCTGTGCGGGTGTACGGACAATCCTGATGACAAGGCGGCCAAGGCAGCCCAGGAAACGACCTGTCAGGCGCTGGCGTCGGTTGGCCGAATAGGCAGCGAAGGCGTAACCGCTGAGCAATTGCGGAAGCAGATTGAGGCGGCGATGCGGAACAGCCGGGCCACAGGTATGGCGCAGGACACGGCGATACTTTCGGCGGCGAATCTGAGATTTCTTGAGATTCGCCAGTCCTGCGCGGATATGCGGCTGGAGTTGGCGGTTTCAGGTAAGTCGCTTGGCCCGCTGGGCGCCCGGATACGCCGGCTTGGTCAGACAAAGACGGATGCGGAGCGGATAGAAAAACTGATAGCCGCGGGCGAAAAGGAGATTGTCGAGCTTTCAGAGTGGATAGGGAGCGAAGGGGAGCCTAACAGTCTTACCGGCAAGCTTGTTCCGGCACAGTCGGAGCTTGAGAAGCTGCGGCTGCAAAAGGCGGAGTTGGAGAAAAAGAAGACGCAGGCAGAGGAAAGCCTTGCCGATATCCAGGCCAGGGCGGATGAGAAGATTCGTCTGTCCGAGCGGGCCAGTGGGGCGGAGCGTGAGGTTTTGCAGAAGGAAGGATTTGATTTGCTGCTTGAAAAGAAGTCGCTGTTTCTGTCGATGCAGGAGACGGTTAACCAGCTTGAGGCGGTTGATGGGCAACTTTGCATAGCTGAACCCGCGGCCCTGCGTCTTGAGAAGGATTTGGCAGCGGCGCAGGACAAGCTGAAAGATTTGAAGAATTCTCCGTCGCGTGGTTTGCTTGTATCGCAGAAGGATGCGCTTGGCCAGGAATACGCGGAGCAAAGCAAGGCGATTGAAGAGTCAGCCGCTGCGATTGGGGCGCAGGTGGGGGAATTGAGTACAAAGGTAATGGATATTCTGGCCGGTGCAGACGAGATGGCGGGCCAATATCAGAAGATACGCAGCCAGGGGCTTGAGCCGACGGTCAGTCTGCTGCTTGGCGAGGCTTATCTGCAGTCGGGCCTGTTATGCGGCGGTCTTGTGATTGCGAAAATGGAGCTTGGGTCAAGGCTTGATGGGATTATAAGCTCTGAAGGTCAGGCTGCCGGTCTTGAGAAGCTGAAAAGTCTGGTCAACGCAAGCTCGTCGCCCGACAAAGGGCTTGCCGGCAGAGCGACGGAATATTTTGACAAGTCAGAGCAGAGCTACGACAAGGCGTTTCCATCGGCCAATCAGCTTGGCAAAGAGGCCGGGTGTTCCGCGCTGAAGGGTCAGGTACTGGCGGTCAACAGCAAGATACGTCTGTGCGACCGTATCGGGGACTATGAAGCGGCGGACGCCTCGCAGAGCCGTCTTGACGTTCTTTTTGAGAAGGGCAAGGAATTTGGAACTTTATTTTCGCGTTCGGAGACGGCGTTGCTGGTGCAGCAGGGTCTTGGATATTCGCCGTTTCTGCCGGTGGATATGAGTATGGCGATTGAAAACGTCAGGAAAG
>JBGSSG010000292.1:0-2480 GCA_041737185.1 Anaerohalosphaeraceae bacterium | reverse complement strand
TCTTACGGATATGGCCCGGCAGGCTTTTTCCTGCTACCGCGATGTTTTGCCTGCCGATTGCGTCGCATCGCTGCTTGTTGAGCAATTCGCTGATGACGAGCCTGCGCTGCGTCGGCGGGTCGAACAGACTATTTCGGCGGTCGGCGTTCTGTCGCGTCGAGCGGTTCCTGTTTTTGATAACGAGCGGCAGCAGAAGCTGTGGAAATCGAGGAAAGACGCGGTGCCCCTGCTGAATCGTCAAAAAGGCCCAAAACATCCCGTGCCGTTCATTGAGGACGTTTCCGTTGACCCGGCCTGTCTGTACAAATACATCCGCGGGCTGGAGGAAATTTCGGGCAGATACGATACTCCAATGGCGTTTTACGGCCATGCCGGCGACGGGGAGCTACATGTCCGGCCTTATCTTGACCTTTCGTGCCCCGAAGACCTTCGAAAAATGCGGTCGATTGCCGAGGAAGTTTTTGAACTGGCATGGTCGCTGGGTGGTTCGGTAAGCGGGGAACACGCTGTCGGCCTGCTGCGGTCGGGGTTTGTTAAACGGCAATACGGCCAGGAATATTACAGCCTGCTGCTGGGGATAAAGAAGATTTTTGACCCTGTCGGGCTGCTGAATCCGGGGAAAATTCTCAATGACGACCCGGATGTTTTTCAGAAAAACCTTAACATTCTTCAACTTGGCGCATCGGGGGGTTTTCAGACGGAACTGGCGTTTGGGTCTGGTCAGTTTCGTTATGAGCTTGAACAATGCAACGGCTGCGGGGCGTGCCTTGCAACAAGCGCGACTTTGCGAATGTGCCCGGTATTTCGGGCGATGGACACGGAGCTTGCAAGCTCGCGTGCGAAGGTAAATCTGCTTCGCGCCTGGTTTGGTTCGCCGGGCGGTGCGGGACAATTTGACGCGGCAGATTTGAAGAAAATCCTCTCGCTTTGTCTTAACTGCCGGATGTGCTCTATAGAATGTCCGGCGGGCGTTGATGTATCGCGCCTGATGGTCGAGGCCCGCGCCCAGTTAGCGCGTCATACGGGCTTTTCTTCGGCAGAACTGGCCCTATGCGCAAATCGCATCATCGGCAGGGTCGGCTGTGCCTTTGCGCCGTTGAGCAATTTTGTTTTCAACCTGCCGCCTGTACGTTTTATCCTCGAAAAGCTCATCGGCCTTGACAGGAATCGCAAACTGCCCGCTTTTCAGCGCGGCTCATTTATAAAAAAAGCGCAAAAATATATCGCAGATGTGCCGCCTTTGAGAAATCCCATCGATAGAGTTGTGTATTTTGTCGATAGTTTCGCGGAATTTTATGACCACCGGCTTGGCTTTGCGGTTCTTGAAATTTTGCGGCGTCTTAACATCGAAGTCGTCGTACCGGCCCAGTTGCCCGCGCCCCTGCCCGCTTATGTCTATGGGAACCTCAAGGCTGCGCGAAAGGACGCATCGATGGCCGTTGCGGGTTTGCTGACCTGGGTGGAGCGGGGCTATGTCGTTGTGTGTTCGGAGCCAAGCGCCGCGTTGTTTCTGGCAGATGAGCTGCCTGTGCTGATTGACAGCGAGCAGGCCCGGCTTATCGCGAAAAACAGTTTTGAACTGATGGACTACCTCAACCGCCTTCGAAAACAGGGCCGGGTTAAACTGCCGGCGCCAAATACTAAAGAAATTCCTTCGTCTATAGCTTACCATTCGCCCTGTCATTTGCGGGTTTTGAACGGCGCACGCGCTTCGCTTGAACTATTGGGCGACTGGGCGGGTCTGACGATAACGGACCTTGCCGCAGGCTGCTGCGGGCTGGCCGGGACGGCAGGGATGCAGAAAAAGAACGCCGACCTTGCCGATGTCGTCGGGAAACCGCTGGCTGAAGCGATAGGCAGGCTTAATCCCGAAATTATTCTCTCGGAATGCGCGGCCTGCAATATGCAAATCGAGCGTCTGTCTGGCAAAACCGTTCGACACCCGGCAATAATTTTTGCCCAGTGTCTGGGTTGTCCCGGCGTTTCCGCAAATCCGCGTCCGGAGGACTCGCGAAAATTCTTGTAAATCGGCCTTTCCTGTCTTACAATAGTCTTGGAAAGTGATTTGTCTGGGGTTGTGCTTATGTCAAAACGCGCACAAAACCTAAAGGAAGCCCTGCTTTGGCAGAGGCTGCCTGAGAATAAAGTCCAGTGCGGGCTGTGCGCGTTTGGGTGCACCATCGCCCCGGACTGCGTTGGGCGATGTCATGTCAGGAAAAATATAGACGGCGTTCTGTATTCACTGAACTATGACAAACTCTGTGCCGCTAACGAGGACCCCATCGAGAAAAAGCCGCTGTTTCATTTTCAGCCAGGCTCAAGGAGCTTTTCCATAGCCGCCCCCGGATGCAACTTTCAGTGCGACTTCTGCCAGAACTGGCAAATCAGCCAGTCGCCTTATGAAAATCAACTCGAGGGCGCTACTTACGCTCCGGAACAAATCGTTCGTATGGCGATGGCCTCGGGCTGCAAAAGCATCG
>JBGSSG010000243.1:0-3252 GCA_041737185.1 Anaerohalosphaeraceae bacterium | reverse complement strand
TTCTGAAGCCTTTTTTTGCGATTTTGGCAAAATTTCTCGCATAAACACAAAAAAAACCACAATTTATTTATCGACCGATAACCTTTTGTTCTTAACTGTTTTTCGCCTTTTTTGTATAGACATCGCAAAAACAGGCATCCCCTGTCCCATAAAAATCTTCTTTTCAGCAATACCCCCATCGGAAATGTTCAGCGCCAATAACGCCGCAAAATGCTGATTTTTTCAACACACGCAGTAAAAAACTTTCCCTGCCCGCATTGTGGATTTAATCTGTCCCGTACCCTCAAGCCGCCTTAAAACCTGCTCCCCCACCGTCCGGCCAACGCCAAGACCAATACAGATGTCCTCAAACGTGCACGGCCGGCGACGCAGAAGCTCCAACACCGCATCAGGACTGCATCGCCCCGCCCCAGTCCCCAAAGGAACAGGAAAATCCGCTATCACCTCTGCCTCGTACCCCAGTTGAGCAGCAATCTCGGCAAGCCGATGCGGCTCCACCCGTTTCGCATCGGAGTGCGCCGTCGGGCGAACCGCCGTGTTGACCTGCACCTTGTCAGGCTTTATCCGCCCTATCAAAACGCCTATCTTCGCTATCGACTCGGCGTCCGTGTTTATCCCCTCGCAGAAAAACACCTCAAGCCATATCTGACCGGCATATTCCCTGCGAAAACTGCAAAGACCCTCCACAAACCGTTCAAAATTCAAATTCTTGTGCGGCCTGTTTATTCGCTCATAAGTCTCGGCATCCCCTGCGTCAAGCGACGGCAGCACCACATCCGCCCTTGCGCACTCGGCACGCACCTGCGGCTCGCTAAGCAGCGTCCCGTTGGTGATTACCGCAACAGGAATTCGAGTAAGCCTGTGTATCCCGTCTATCAGCATCCCAAGCCCGCTGTGAAGCGTAGGCTCGCCTGAACCGCTTAGGGTAATATAGTCGGCCTCAAGACCCCCTTTTAGCCTGCCCGCCAACTCCGCCAGCACATCCTCTATCGGCACATATTCCTTCCGCTCAAGGGTTACCACCCCGTCCCTGCCGAGCTGACAATATACGCAGTTCTGCGTACAGGTCTTCAGAGGCACTATGTCAACCCCCAGACTTCTGCCAAGCCGTCGCGACGGAACAGGCCCGAAAAGATATTTTTCCCCGCCTGCGTTCATTCGGCGCCCCGAACAAGCCGATATATTCGGCTGCACATACAGATAATTTCTTCCACACTCGAAAGCTCAAGCATCGTCGCGGCGTCGCACAACGCCTTTTTCGGCTGCGGGTGAACCTCCATAAACAGCCCGTCCGCCCCTGCCGCCATTGCCGCACGCGCCAGCACAGGCGCAAGCTCGCTGCTGCCCGCAGAGGCCGTCCCAGCCCCGCCGGGCTGCTGAACGCTGTGCGTACAGTCAAAGACAACCGGACAACCGAGCTTTTGCATTAGCGGTATCGCCGTCATATCGTTGACAAGCCGGTTATAACCGAAAAATGTGCCGCGTTCGGTGAGCATAATCTTCTCATTGCCGCAGGCCCGTATCTTGCCAACGGCGTTTTTCATCTCATCAGGCGATACAAACTGGCCCTTCTTTACATTCACCGGCCTGCCCGTTTTCGCACAGGCCGCCAGCAAATCCGTCTGCCTGCACAAAAACGCCGGAATCTGCAGACAGTCCGCCACCTCGGCCACAGCCCCCGCCTGCCCAGCCTCGTGAACGTCCGTAAGTATCGCCAGCGATGTCTCTTTCTTTACCTTCGCAAGGGTCTTGAGCCCAGCCTCAAGCCCAGGCCCGCGAAAACTGTCAATGCTGGTCCGGTTGGCCTTGTCGAAACTTGCCTTGAAAATTATCGGAACCCCCGTCCTCTCGCTTATGGCCGCAAGGGCGGCGCCGACCTCAAGACAAAGTTTTTCGCTTTCTATCACGCACGGCCCGGCGATTACAAAAAAATCCCCCGCAAGACCTACTCGCGCACTGCCAATTGTGAACGTCCCGCTCATTATTAAACGCCTTCCTTAAAACTAAATAAAAAGTTCTATTCCTTTTTCCCCGGTATGGTGCCCTCAGATTCCCCAAGGGGCCGCTTCCGATGGCCTAATCACATTTGTCAATTAGCCGATTAAGTGCTTCCCGCCATTGTTGAGGGTCGTACCAGAAACACCCTTCACACCCTCTTTCATCATCAGAAGCATACGTTTTATCCCAAAGCTGCGTACCCTTTGCGAAAAAGTTGATACCGATAAACGTACCCCGTTCACTGGTTTTAACGCAATTTTCGCAATATCTGCTTTTCCATAGATTATGCTGTCGCGTCAATATTTGAAATTTGGCCCGAAGCTGACTTTCGGACATGTTTGGGTCAAACACTTCGTTTCTTGACCACCTGACTTGAGGAAATCTGTGATCGACCTCAAGTTCGTTAGGTATCATTTCTCGCAATGTAATTGCTTCGATGTTATTGTAATGCTGTAAAACTCGCTTTCTAAGCTGCGCCGGAAACTGTTGTCTGGCAATTGACTGTTTAGTGGGTTCTGTCGATACTAACCTGCGATGAACCGTTTTGTCTTTGCAAGTAGCGCAAAAAATAGTTTTGTTTTCAATCGAAAACCCGTGTTGCCTAATAATCTGAATTGCTTTTGCGGGTTGCGTGCCGGGCAATTCGTGTTTTCCACAATGCCATTCTCCATCGGCCAAAATAGTAAATACTTGGGCTAATTTTGTGCCGTCATTAAAAGGAGGGGTAGTCATATGACCTGCTTTCTATAAAATTTGTTATGTAGGATAGAGCTAGATAAAACCATTTCTCTTATAACAAACGACAAAAATCTTGAAGAATGTTATCATCGTCTACTTTGAAGGTATAAACCTGTAATGGCATCAAATTCTTAATATTGCTCTCCGAAAGCTTTTTTGCAGCATTACTCAGACTGGCAATTCTTTTTTGATACCAAGATGATATCTTGTTTGTTCGATAGTCGGATTCCGAAAGATATTTATAATTCTTTCCGCGTCGCGTGGCTGGATAAAATCGGGCTTCTTTGAGAACTAATATTGGAATGATTTCGGTTAAATCCGTTTTGTAAGACGAAATCCATTTTGCATATCCGCCGATTTGCTCAATAATTATACTCCGAATCCGACTGTCCCCATAATCAAAATTATTCTTGAGTTCAACCAGTAGGCATTTATTACGCTCGGTTAAAAAGAGCAAATCAATACTTTTCATTCCAAAAGAACATGTTGTTTCATTTGAAATGTAAGTTATTGAGC
>JBGSSG010000240.1:0-1560 GCA_041737185.1 Anaerohalosphaeraceae bacterium | reverse complement strand
GGATGGCCAATCACAGCAAAAATATCTTCATCGGCACAGGCGGAGCCGAAGGCATAAACAAAAGCCATTTTCTGGGCGCCGTTTACGGAATGGAACGGATTATGGGCCGGGCGGACAACCCGGTCAGGAAGGTGCTCAATTACGCCTGCGGGCATTTCGGCAAAAACCTGCCGATAGTCTATGTTCTGACCGTTGTCGAGGCCAAAGACGGACAAAAAATCACTCGCGGACTGTTTATAGGCGACGATTACGAATGTTTCGAGCGGGCGGCAAAACTTTCGCTTGAGGTAAATTTCCTGATGCTCGACAGGCCAATCAAAAAAGCCGTAGTCTATCTGGACCAGCACGAATACAAAAGTACCTGGCTTGGAAACAAAAGCATCTATCGCACGCGAATGGCCCTTGCCGACGGAGGAGAACTGATTGTCCTGGCGCCGGGACTTAAAGAATTCGGCGAAGACCGCGAAATCGACCGCCTCATCCGTAAATACGGCTACGTCGGTACAGAAAGGGTTCTCAATCTGGTCGGAGAAAACGACGATTTGCGGGCCAATCTCGGCGCCGCGGCTCATCTTATTCACGGCTCATCGGAAGGCAGATTCAAAATCACATACTGCCCGGGCAAAATGACCGAGAAGGAAATCCGTTCGGTCAATTTCGAATACGCCGACCTGGCGGAAATGCTTAAAAAATATGACGTGGGAAAACTGGCCGACGGTTTCAACGCCGTCGGGCGGGAAGAAATTTTCTACATCTCAAACCCCGGTTTGGGACTTTGGGCTTGCAAAGAACGTTTTGATAAGTAAAAATCTGCGCGAAAGAAAGGATACAAAAAAATGTCAAAAGCTGATATCGCTGTCGTCGGCCTTGCGGTAATGGGCGAAAATCTTATCCTTAATATGGAAAGCAAAGGCTTTACCGTGGCTTGCTGCAACCGCACCGTTTCAAAGGTCGATGACTTTATCAACGGAAGAGCCAAAGGCAAAAACATCATCGGCTGCCGCAGCGTCGAGGAAATGTGCAAAGCCCTTAAAAGGCCCCGGAAAGTGATGATTATGGTCAAAGCCGGCAGGCCCGTGGATGATTTAATCGAACAACTGCTCCCCTGCCTTGAGGACGGGGATATCATTATCGACGGCGGAAACAGCCATTTCCCCGACACTATCCGCAGAACGCAATATGTCGAAAGCAAAGGCAAACTCTACATCGGCACGGGCGTCTCCGGCGGCGAGGAAGGCGCCCTCCTCGGTCCTTCAATAATGCCCGGAGGCTCGCCTGCCGCCTGGCCGAGCGTTAAACCCATCTTTCAGAAAATCGCCGCTAAAACCGACAAAGGAGAGCCTTGCTGCGACTGGGTCGGAGAAAACGGAGCGGGCCATTTCGTTAAAATGGTGCATAACGGCATCGAGTACGGCGATATGCAGATGATATGCGAAACGTACCACCTGATGAAGGCAGGCCTTGGGATGAGCAATACCGAGATGCACAAGGTTTTTGCCGAGTGGAACAAAGGCGAACTCGATTCTTACCTGATTGAAATAACACGCGACATACTCGCCT
>JBGSSG010000225.1:0-2489 GCA_041737185.1 Anaerohalosphaeraceae bacterium | reverse complement strand
TGTCGTCGTACAAATAGACAGAACCACCGGCGAAATCATCGCCTTCAAGGAAGGACAGCAGATTGACATCCGGCATCTGGGCAGAATCCCCGCCCAGACCGCAAAACAGGTAATGATACAGAAAATAAAGTCCGACGAACGCGACAGTATCTACGCCGAATACGTGCAGCGAAAGGGCGAAATCGTCAACGGCATCGCAGGCAGATACGAAGGCGGCGTTCTCATAGTCAACCTGAACAACCGCATCGAGGCGATTATGCCGCGCTCGGAACAGATTACCGGCGAAACACATCATCCCGGGCAGCGCATCCGCTGCTTTATACTCGACGTCCGTGAGGCCTCAAGTCAGATAAAAATCATCCTCTCACGTACACACCCGGATTTCATCCGCAGGCTGTTCGAACTGGAAGTCCCGGAGGTCGCCGAAAAAATCATCGAAATCAAGGCGCTGGTAAGAGAGGCCGGATACCGCACCAAAATAGCCGTCGATTCCACCGACGACAGGGTTGACCCCGTCGGCGCGTGTGTGGGCGTACGCGGCAGCCGCATCAGAAGCATCGTCGATGAACTCAGCGGCGAAAAAATCGACATCGTCCGATGGTCCGATTCATCGCAGGCGCTTATCTCAAACGCGCTGATGCCGGCGAAAACCAGCGAAATCGCCATCTGTTTTGAGCTTGGAAAAGCCACCGTTGTCGTTACCGAAGACCAGCTCAGTCTGGCCATCGGAAAACACGGACAAAACGTAAGACTTGCCGCAAGACTTGCCGGGTGGGACATAGACATCCTTACCCCGTCCGAATACAACCGCGAGGTTGAACGTATATCGGCCTGCCTGAAGGATGTGGCGGGTCTTGACGATACTTTTGTTGATAAGCTGCTGGCTCTGGGCATCATCTCTGTCCTTGACCTTGAGGAAGTCGGTGCCGGACCGCTCGTCGAGGAACTCGGCATAGGCAAAGAAGTCGCTGAAAAGATAATTGCCGCTGCCGCCGAGGCTGCCAAGGTCGCCGCCGCCGAAAACAGCGCTACCAAGGCGGAGAACCTCCTTAGGCAGCAGAAAAAACAGCCCAAAAAAGAGTAGAATTTTCGCAGGATATTAAATGGAGATATCGATTTGGTAAAAACCTTACGCGTTCACAATCTGGCCAAGGAACTGGGTGTTTCCAGCAAGACCATCCTGCAAAAATGCGGCGCAGAAGGCATTGAACTTAACAATCATATGGCCATTCTCTCGGCGGGTCTTGCCGCGACGATTCGCGAATGGTTTAGCGAGGGCGAACATGCCACCGCTGTGGAAACTGCAAAGCCGGTTGACCTTGAAAAGGTGCGCGTCCACAAGAAGAAGCCAAAACCCGCAAAAGAAGAGCAGCCTGTTTTGGCCGAGGAGCCGGTCGCACAGGCCGCTGTGCCGCCTGAAATCGTCACGCCTCCGCAACCACAGGTCGAAACTGAAGCGGTTGAACAGCCCGCCCCTGCGGTCGTCCAGCCGCCGCCCCCAATCGCCCCGCTGCCCGAACCGATAAAACCAGCCGGTCCTCAACTGCACAAACCGAAACCGGCCATACTCACGGGGCCGACTGTCATTCGCGTTGAAAAAGTTGAAGTCGAAAAACCAAGACACCCAAAAACAAAGCCCGCGCCGAGGACAGGCCGTTATGACCAGCCGACCACCGAACCGCTGATGCTGACCGCCGAGAAGCCGGTCAAAGGCAAAAAGGGCGGCGCTAGGGAAAAAATCAGGGGAAAACACGGCGGCCCCCCCGAATCCGACGAGAAGTCGGGCGTCAAGCCGGGCGTCGGCCCGCTTGGTTCCAAGCGGATGCGGTCAAAAGATATGGAGGAACGGCAGGCGCGGCTGGCCGCTGCACGAGGGGAAACGCTCCGCTCAAGACCGGTGCGGCGAATCGAAACCAAAACCGCCGACGATGTTCATCTTCCTGTCGAACGCCCGGGAAAAGCGGTAATCTCGGAACCCATTACCATAAAAGATCTGTCCTCGGCAATCGCGGTCAGGACACCCGAACTGATTGCACGACTGATGAGAATGGGCGTAATGGCCACCGCAAATCATACTATCGCCACTGAAACAGCCGAGTTGCTGGCCCTTGAATTCGGCACCGAACTGCAGGTACAGCGAAGACAAACCATTCTTGAACAAATTCAGCAGCAGTTCGAACAGCGGCCCCGGACCAATCTCGAAAAAAGGCCGCCGGTCGTTACTATGCTTGGGCATGTTGATCACGGCAAAACCAGCCTGCTTGACCGCATCCGCTCCACCAGCGTGGCAAAAGGCGAAGCCGGCGGAATCACACAGCATATCGGCGCCTATATGGTTGAGTGGAAAGGGAAAAAAGTCGCCTTCCTCGACACGCCCGGCCATGAGGCCTTTACGGCAATGCGGGCGCGCGGTGCGAATATGACCGACATCGCCGTTCTTGTGGTGGCCGCTGACGATGGGCTGATGCCTCAGACCATAGAGGCAATAC
>JBGSSG010000208.1:0-3276 GCA_041737185.1 Anaerohalosphaeraceae bacterium | reverse complement strand
TGTTTATCTTCACAGCGGGAACTATCGGCGCGACAATTTTCAAAACCTTCGCGCTGAAAGTAAATATCGCGTCAGCCGCCGCCGCCAGGTCCGTCTCGTCATTCATATCCCGATGGCCGCGTATCGACGCAGGCAGCCGATTATATACAGGGTCAATCCCCACAACCAAGGGCGTGCTCTTCTTCTTTACCGCATCCGAAATCCTGTCCGCAAAATGACTGGCCACAAATACCTTCCTTTCCGTTTGTCTTCAAATAAAATTTCCATTAAACAGAGCGGCCCACTATAATCATATCGCCCGGTTTGGGCAAGACTCATTTTGACGGATTACGCCAATGAAAAACCGAAAAAAAGACAGACCAAAACAAATTATCGGCAAAATCGCCCTGTACGCCGGCTTCGTCATACTTTGCACAGTATCCGCTCTGCTGCTCCTCTTAAGCCGTGCCCCGGCCCTGTATCGTCCAGCCATACCGGACAATCCCGGCCAAGTCAGCCCCTACCTTACAGATACCCTGGCCCCCGACTTCTACAATAAGCTCCAGCTCGGCCGGCCCTTTACCCTCACCATCGAACAGACAGGCCTTAACGACATCCTCGCACGACTGCCGCTGCCCAGCGCTGACGGCATATCCCTCCACGCCCCAGCCGCCGCCTTTACCGAAAAGGCCGTCTTTCTGATGGCAACCGTCAAAAAAAACAAATACTCCGTCGTCGCTACCGTATCTTTCCAGCCCGCTATCGATTCCACAGGCCAACTCAGGCTGAACTTTAAGTCCGTAAAACTCGGCGCACTGCCCGCAACATCGCTGGCGGCAAAAATCCTCTCCCAAAACGCCAAATCGCTCCAATCCCTTTACTGCGACCTTGTCCCATTCGACCAAATCATTCCCGCCATAATCGAAAACAAACCCATCGACCCGGTATTTACTCTCGACAAACAAACTTTCCGGCTCGCCGACATCAAACTATCCAAAGACGCAATCCGCCTGACCTTAAAACCAGAAAAATAACGTCTTAAAACCTTAAAGGAAATCCTCGAACTGCACTTCGGATAAAACAATCTGTCAAAACGGAGTCTTAAAATGGAATGCAAAAAAGACAAAAATCTTAAACACTGCAACTGCTCATATCCGGGCTGCTCAAAAAAGGGCGTCTGCTGCGAATGTCTTGCGTTTCATCTTAAAAACAAAGAACTTCCCGGCTGCTGCTTTCCGACCTCGGCTGAAAAAACGTACGACCGCTCTTTCGAGGCGTTCGCACGTGCCTGGGGTCTTTAGCCCCCCACTGCCCGCACAAACCGGCTTACTGCAGCGCCCGCAGAACAGCTTCAACAACCTGTTCGTGGTTCTGTCCTGCCGTGTTAATGGTTACATCCGCGTATTTCTCATACAAAGGCCGACGCTTTTTGTACAGACTGCCCAGCGTCTGGCCCGGCTCTATCACAACCCCGCGACCGGCCATATCCGTTAAACGTCTTTCAAGCTCCTCAAGTGCAATCTCAAGATACACAACAACCCCGCCGCTTTTCAAATGACGCATCGCCGACTCATAATAAACGACGCTGCCGCCAGTGGCAATCACCGCGTTTTTGATATCGACGCACCCTGCGTACTGCCGCTCAATCTCACAAAAACCCGCAAGCCCTTCTGTCTCTATCAGTTCACGAAGACTGCGCCCCTGGACAGCCTGTATGAAAACATCCGTATCCAGAAAATATCGCCCCATCGCCTTGGCCAAAAGAACCCCGACCGTACTCTTGCCCGCCCCGGGCATTCCAATCAGCACGATGTTTTTATCTTTTTCCATTCCAGAATCTCCCTCAGAGTGGACAGACTGCCGCGGGGCAGCTTACCCAAAATATACTCGGCAAAAACAAACTTTCCCATTGCCGCAGGCTCATGCGCATCCGAACCATAGACAAGTTTTACTCCCGCCTCAAGCGCAATCTCATAAATCCCATGCCATTTCTCCTTAAACTCCGGCAGGAGCCGTTCTCCTGTCAGCTCGTTTATCTCCCAGGCAATACCGTTTTTTGCGCTTTGCTTCGCTGCCCTGCCGAACACTTCCAGCGCAGCAGACCACTCAACGGCTGGCCCCAGTGCCGCCGCAATCAGCCTGCCCGGATGCGCAAGCGTATTTATTTTCGGATTGCTCACAACCCCCAGCAGCGTGCTTTCCCAATACCGCATAAACGTCGCCTTATCCAGACTGTTCTGCTCGGGACGCCACGGGTAATTACCCACCGTCGGCACATAATGAAAACCCGCCACCACATACTCGATTCCATCCAGCCTGTTCGTCACCAGCCGACCGTCCGTAAAGTCCGCATCCACATCCACCTCCGCCCCTGCAATCACATCCAGTCCGGGATTACAGACCTCAATTTCCCGCCTTATTTTTTCCGTCACCGCCGCCGATTCCTCATCATAAATATGGTCGGTTATGGCAATAGTTTCAAGGCCGAGCGCATCGGCTCTGTCAAGGATTACCTTTACCGTCATTCCCGGCGCATGCCCGCAGAACTCGGTATGAATATGAAGGTCATACCGCACCATTGGTCTCCTTGCGTTTTAGTCTGCCTCGCCTTTTTAACGTCCACAGGCACAACACAGCCGAGGCCGCATAACCTGCCGGCGCAAAAGCCAATATAACGCGAAAGCCGACAACCTGCGCCAAAGGACCAAGCAGCATCGGCACAAAACTGGCGACAAGCCACGTCCCGCCGACCATAAGTCCCATTCGACTGCCGAGATTCCCTCCTCGCGACTGCCTGGCCATACTCACCATAATCGGATATGCCCCGTAGCACAACAGCCCGCTCAAACCCAGAAACCATATCGACCATCCCCGCTCAACCCATATCGCGTACCATACCGCCGCAGGCAGCCCTGCCGCCAGCATCAGACCGCATACCAGCAGTTCGCCGCGCCTGGCCGCATACCTCGACGCCAGCATTCCCCCAAACCCTCCTGCAAGACTGAACAACATTACAGACGACCCGCCGCGGGTCAGCGCAAAACCCGCACTATGCAAAATCTGCGGAGCCGCCCAGACAAGAACCGCCGACGATATCCCCGCTAAAACCGCCATCACAAACACAGGCCAAAACGACGACCCTGACGGCGCCGCTTTGCCCTGACAATTCGCCTCATCCGCCCCGTCTGTCGCAAGCCTTACCCTCGAAAAAAACATCGCCGCAATCGCAAACAACCCCAATCCGCAAAAAAAATACAGCCCCGAAAAATCCCACCGCTCCACAAGCCAGGTCGAAAC
>JBGSSG010000190.1:0-5602 GCA_041737185.1 Anaerohalosphaeraceae bacterium | reverse complement strand
GGCCGCCGCTGCACAGACCTTCCATCGTCCCCTTTTCAATAGCAGGGATATACTCTCTCGGAACACTTCCGCCTATAATGGCATTTTCGAATACATTTTCTCTTGTATAGTGCCCGTCCTCGGAAAAAAGAGGTTCAATTCGGATAACAACGTGGCCGTATTGACCCCTGCCGCCTGTCTGACGGATGAATTTCCCTTCACCTTCCGCAACACAGCTAATCGCCTCTTTGTACGCCACCCGCGGTTTTCCTATGCGAACATTGACCCCAAGGTCTCTGGTAAGCTTATTGTGGAGTATTTCGAGGTGCAATTCTCCCATACCACTTATAATAGTCTGGCCGGTCTCAGCATCGAATTTGGCTTTGAACGTCGGGTCTTCTTTTCGCAAAAACGCCAGTGCGTCGGCCAGTTTTGCCCGTTCCGCGGTTGAGGCCGGTTCAATAGACATATTGATGACGGTTTCCGGAAAGGTTATATTCTCGAGCATAACCGGGAATTTGGGGTCGCAGAGGGTATCGCCGGTCAGAGTATCCTTAAGGCCTACCACGGCTATAATGTCGCCCGCCTCGGCGCAGTCAAGGCTCAGTCTCTGATTGGCGTGCATTTGATAGATACGAGTGATGTTTTCCTTACGATTGCGATTGACATTCAAAACACGAGTCCCCTTGGTTATGGAACCCTGATAGACCCTCAAAAAGTATAAATCGCCGTGCTTGTCGCCGGTGATTTTAAAGGCCAGAGCGACAAATGCCTTACGCGAATCACAGACTATATCCATTTTATTTTGTTTATCGCCATGCTTGAAACCAACCGTGGGCGGACGGTCAAGAGGCGAAGGCAGATATTCAGTTACCGCATCCAGCAGCCTTCGAATGCCCATATTGCGTAAGGCCGCACCGACCAGAACAGGATGCAGCCTGCAGGCCAGAGTACCTTTGCGAAGCCCCCTGCAAATCAACTCATTTTCAATAGGCTGGTCATGAATATATTTGTCCATCAGTTCCTCGTCGAACTCGGCAGCCGATTCAATCATATCGTGGCGCTGCCGCTGGGCGTAAGAAAGGAGCTGGGCGGGAATATCTTCCTCCCAGGAGTCGGCGGCGATGTCTTCGGCCCTGAAATACACAGCCTTCATCCGGACAAGATCTATCATCCCGACAAAACCGCTTTCAGCGCCGATGGGAACCTGAACAGGAACGGGATGAGCCAGTAATTTTTCGCGAATGCTGCCGACACACATCTCGAAATCAGCGCCGATTTTGTCCATCTTGTTTATAAAGCACAGGCACGATACATGATATTTTTGCCCCTGACGCCAGACGGTCTCGCTCTGTGCCTGGACGCCCTCGGATGCGTCAAAAACAGCGACGGCTCCGTCGAGCACCCGCAGGGAACGTTCGACTTCGGCGGTAAAATCGACATGGCCGGGGGTATCTATCAGGTTGATTTCGTACCCGTTCCAGGGACATTTTGTGGCCGCGGAGGTAATGGTGATGCCACGCTGCTGTTCTTCTTCGAGATAATCCATCACCGCCGTCCCGTCGTGCACTTCGCCTATTTTGTATGTTTTGCCGCTGAAGTACAGGATTCGTTCGGTAACGGTGGTTTTACCGGCATCAATATGAGCCATTATCCCGAGGTTGCGAACTTTTGTCAGATTTTCAGACATATCAATATGTTTTTCTCTTTGTCAGTCACACGGTTCAAATATAAAAAAACTGCCACGGATTTTAAGGAATTATGAGCCGCGGCAGTTAATATACGATTAATGTTACCAGGCGAAATGTGCGAAGGCCTTGTTTGCCTCTGCCATCCGGTGAACGTTCTCGCGTGTGGTCATCGCAGCGCCTTCCCTGCGATAAGCGTCCATCAACTCAGCGGCCAGTCGCTGGGCCATCGGTTTTCCCTTTTTGCCCCGAGCTGCGGCCAGAATCCACCTGAAAGCCAGCGACAACTGCCGCTTGGGTCTTACCTGCATTGGAACCTGATAGCTTGCGCCGCCGACGCGCTTGCTGCGGACCTCCAGCATTGGCTTGACGTTTTCGATGGCGGTCTCAAATACCTCCAAAGGCGAAGAATCGGTGATTTTCTTTGAGACGTCTTCCATCGCATCATAGAAAACCTTCTGGGCAACGCTCTTTTCCCCGTCCCACATCATACAATTAATAAATTTGGAGACGAGTTTGCTTTTATAGACAGAGTCCGCCTTTAATTGTCTATTTGACGCTGTAAACTTTTTTGCCATTATAACACCTTATCAAGTCTGAACTTTTCGGAACGCTCGTTTCTCTCTTTATGCGTTTTTGCTTTTGCCGCAATGTGCTCAGGAGCGTTTTGTGCCGTATTTGCTCCGGCCCTGTTTACGGTTGTTCACGCCCGCGGTGTCGAGCACGCCGCGGACAATGTGATAACGTATGCCGGGCAGGTCTCGTACTCGACCGCCGCGAATTATTACGGTACTGTGTTCCTGCAGGTTGTGGTCTATACCCGGAATATAGGCGGTAACTTCCTTTCCGTTAGTCAGCCGAACACGAGCGATTTTTCGCAGGGCGGAGTTTGGTTTTTTGGGCGTCTGTGTCCGCACAATAAGACATACGCCTCGTTTCTGGGGCGAACCCGATATATCCGAGATTCTTTTCCATACTTTCCTCTTCCGTTTGTTTTTGACTAACTGATTGACTGTCGGCATATAAACTCCAAATAACTTTTTATTTTCGTTGAGCGGCTTTCTATTTTCAATTTTCTATTTTTTGCCCGCCTCAGACGGCTCGTCCTTTGTAAATCGCCCATCCTCAATCTTCTTGAGTTCCTGTGTTCCTGCGTTATTGTGTTCTTACATACCTACATTCCTATATTCCTGTCTTCTGTGTTCCTTTATTAAAAACCCAACAGGTACTGTTTATTCCAGACCCAGCGCAGTCTTGACGGCCTTTTCACGAGCAGCCTCAATCTCGCGGGCCTCACGCAACTCTTCCAGTTGCTTGGGAACCGGCGCTTCCGCCAAATGCTTAACCTTCATTTCCAGATACGGCTTAAAAGCGGTCCCTGCCGGTATCAGACGTCCGAGAATAACATTTTCCTTTAAGCCAACCAAATCGTCTATCTTACCTGCCAGAGCGGCTTCTGTCAAGACCTTGGTCGTTTCCTGGAAGCTGGCGGCGGAAATAAAACTGTCGGACTGCAAAGAGGCCTTTGTGATGCCCAAAAGCAGAGTATTTGCGGTAGCCGGCCTGGGTTTTTTACCCTTCGCGGGCGTTCCGCCGAGCACTTCCGTTTTTTCATTAGCTGTTTCAAGCTGTTCTTTAGTAACCAACTGGCTGGGCTTCAGGTCGGTATCGCCGGGTTCTGTGATGCGCAGGCCGGTGGTCAACTCGCTGCTTGCGCGGCGAAATTCAAACTTGTCCACAACCTCGCCGGGCAGGAAGGAACTGTCGCCTACCGAGTCTATTTCGACCTTATTCATCATCTGCGAAACGATAATTTCGATGTGTTTGTCGTTGATGGTTACACTCTGGGCACGATAGACATTCTGAATTTCCCTCAACAGATATCGCTGAAGAGCCTCTTCGCCCTTAATCCGCAGAATGTCGTGAGGTACCAGCGGCCCATCCGTCAGTGCATCGCCGGCCTCTACCCGGTCGCCTGTATGGCAGTTCAGGTGGCGGTCTCTTGGAACGTGGTGTTCCTTTTCCATACCGCTCTCATTGCGTACGATAATCGTCATTTTGCCGCGGCGCTTGTCACTCTTGAGTTCGACAATGCCGGAAATTTCAGACATAGCCGCCGGTTCTTTGGGCTTGCGAGCTTCAAAAATCTCCGTTACTCGCGGCAGGCCGCCGGTAATATCCTGCGTACCGCCGGAGCCTCTGGGCAAACGAGCCAGAAGAATGCCGGCTCTAACCTGCTGGCCTTCCTCGACCTCAACTCGGGCTTTCGACGGCAAATAGTGAACGTCAAGGATTTTGCCCTGTTTGTCTTCAATGATGACCTGCGGGTGCTTGTCCCCCTTGTGTTCGATTACAACAGGTTTTCCCTTGTGGCCCTTGCGCTCTTCTTCAACCCGCATCGTTTCGCCTTCGATGACATCGACCAGCCGAACCAGGCCGTCAACCTCGGCCAGTATCGGAATCCTGTGCGGGTCCCAGGAAAACAGACGCTCGCCTTTTTTAACCTTCTGGCCGTCCTGAACAATAACAATACCGCCATATGGAACCTTAAACCGCTCAAGCTCGCGTCCCTTTTCATCCAAAAGGATCATCTCTCCGGTACGGCGTAAAGCGATTCGCTGTTTTTGTCCTCCTTCGCCTTCGATATCAACAGCATTCAGATCAAAATATTTAATGATGCCGTCGCGGGGTGCCTTCTGGTCGGTTTCAATAAGCGATACCGCGGCGATACCGCCTGTGTGGAATGTTCTCATTGTAAGCTGGGTGCCCGGTTCGCCGATGGACTGCGCGGCGATAATACCGACGGCCAGGCCCTCCTCGGCCAGTTGGCCCGTACTAAGGTCCCACCCGTAGCATTTGGCGCATACGCCGACACGGCTTTCGCAGGTGAACGGACTTCGCACGCGAATGGCATCCAGGCCAAGTTGTTCGATTTTTTCAGCGGCTTCCGGAGTGATGACCTCATTTTCCCTGACAATCATCTGGTCGGTAATCGGATTGCGGATGTTGTCCCTCGCGGTTCTGCCTATGATAAGATTCTTCAGGGCGATATCGACAGTCTCACCCTTATAGACAGTGCTTTTGGTAATGCCCAACAAAGTGCCGCAGTCAGGTTCACAAATCATAAAGTTCTGGGCCACATCAGCCAGTTTCCGCGTAAGATACCCCGAGTCGGCAGTCTTCAAAGCGGTGTCGGCCAGACCCTTTCGGGCGCCGTGAGTCGAGCTGAAGTATTCCAGAACATTCAGGCCTTCGCGGAAGTTGGATTTGATGGGCGTTTCAATAATCTCGCCGCTGGGCTTTGCCATAAGGGCACGCATACCGGCAAGTTGCTGAATCTGGTCGATACTGCCGCGGGCGCCGGAGTGCCGCATTACCCAGATGGGATTCAGATAAGCTATCCCATCGCGCGTATCATTTTTCATCGCATTCATCATCGCATTGGTTACAGCCACCCTTGCGTGAGTCCAGGCGTCGATAATCTGGTTGTAACGCTCGCCCTCGGTCAGAACGCCGGCGTTGAAATTTTTCATAACTTTATCGACTTTTTTCTGGGTAGCGTCGATGATATCCTGTTTTTCAGGCGGGATTCTCAAATCCACAAGACCGAAGCTCATTCCAGACAGCGTGGCCCGCTTGAAACCAAGTTCCTTCATATCGTCAAGCAGATCGATGGTTGCCCGACGGCCGCAGATTTCGTAGCATTCCTGGATTACATTTCCGAGACGCTTTTTATCCATCAGCATATTATAGAACGGCATCCGCGGGTCGATAATATCGTTGAACAGGCACCTGCCGGGCGTGGTTTCGATAACCGGCCCCTTTTCGGGGCCGGTTTCGCCTACGATTTTTTTGTCCTGCGGCAGGCGCACCTTGACGCGGGCGTGAACGCCGGCCTTGCCCATATCGAGAGCGTTGATGGCCTCGGTAATATC
>JBGSSG010000186.1:0-6615 GCA_041737185.1 Anaerohalosphaeraceae bacterium | reverse complement strand
CGGCAGCGGCTGTGTAAACGGGTTCGGCAGGCCGTCTTCCAATCCCTCCCCGATTACGATTGTCAACACCATCGCCGCAAACACGACGCCAAATATCCTTGCCGTCCAGCGAATAATCGTTGCCAGATATTTTCTTTGTTTTACAGAGCCATCCATTTTCAATCCTTTCGTAATTTAGCGGCCGTCAAAAAAGTTCGAATCATTTCACAACAACTCTGCAATAATATAAAGCAACATCCGTGCCGGGAAAACAACTAAACCATAACTCTGTTATATAAAAGGACTTATCTATAAAAGCAGGGGGAAACGTATCAGTCTTGACAATAAAACTGTTGACATTATATGCACATATCCTGTACATTTAATGTATGAAGACAAAAAAACTAACCCCAAATGACAGAGAGTTCTTTTCTCTCGTTTCCCAGGCCGCTTTCGCTAACCCCTTCAGCAAACAGCGGGCCGACCTCGATAGAAAAATATCACGCAGCTCCCAGGCCCGTCCCTGGCGTGACATCGTTCCCGAAGTGGTCCAGGAAGTGAACAAGCGGATTGAGAAACTTGACGCCGCCGGCGCCGTGACAATACAGGACTTCGAACAGACTGACCGTGACTTGATGGAGTATGTATTTCTGTTCGATGTATTTCATCGCTTCGTCCCGCAGTTTGACCGGCTTACCGTCGATCAAATAAACGCAGGCCGGCAGCCGGTTCCGGTCCATTTCGCCCGGGAAGTCTTAAATCCTCTGAATAAGCGGGGATTCGCCCGGGATATGGCTAACCGCTGCTTTTCCCTCTTCTATCAGATTCGAAGGGCTTTTTATTTCATTGACCGCGGCCTTATAGGACAAAGCGACTCGATGGGACTGCTTCGCCAGAATATCTGGAACAACATCTTCACAAATGATATCCGTTGCTACGAGCGATACCTCTGGGACAAGATGGAGGATTTCTCGACATTACTGCTCGGACCGACCGGAAGCGGGAAAGGGGCCGCCGCCACGGCAATAGGACGAAGCGGATTTATCCCTTTCGATGAGAAAAAACAGGCTTTCGCCGAAAGCTTCACAGAAACTTTTATTCCGATTAATCTTTCGCAATATCCGCAAACACTTCTCGAATCCGAACTCTTCGGCCACGCCAAAGGCGCTTTTACAGGCGCCGTCGATTCACATGACGGCATTTTCGCATTATGCGGCCCGCACGGCTCCATATTTCTCGATGAAATCGGAGACGTAAGCATCCCTGTACAGATAAAGCTGCTGCAAATTCTGGAAGAAAGAATTTTTTCCCCCGTCGGCAGCCACAAAAAACACCGCTTTTGCGGACGCGTCATTGCCGCGACAAACAAACCGCTCGACCAATTACGTCAAAAAGGAAAGTTTCGGGATGATTTCTATTACCGGCTTTGCTCCGACTGTATTACAGTCCCCCCTTTGCAGCAGCGAATCAGGGAAAACCCCGGCGAAATTGATGAACTTATAGCCCACACGGTTGAACGCATCGCCGGATATAAGGCTCAGTACCTCATCAAGACCGTTAAGGAAGTAATTGATAAGAATCTCGGAAAAGATTACCCCTGGCCTGGAAATGTAAGGGAGTTGGCGCAGTGTGTCAGACGGGTCGCCATAAAACGCGACTACACCGGCGATACCGCGATTGCCTCACAGGACGCCAAAACCAGACTCTTTACTGAAATTGACTCGGGCACGCTGAACGCTCAAAATCTTTTGGCTGCCTATTGTACCATTCTTTACCAAAAGCACGGCACTTATGAACAGGTAGCCCGCCGGACACAGCTTGACCGTCGCACAGTGAAAAAATACATTAATCGCGGGCTGCCATTGCAAACGGACTTGCGCGGACTATAGAATTTCCACGGCCAGCGCAGTCAGGTCGTCGCGATGGTCTTCGGGCAGGGGGTTAAGCTCCGTCCGGGTTTTTATCGCATTTATAAGTTCGTCCGCGGACAGGTGGGCGATGGCGAGGAAATCATCGCAGAATATAAATTCGCCGGTATCGGCGGTTTTCCCGATAAGATGTTCCGCACCGTCGGAGTAGAGCAGAATTTTGTCGCCTGCGCAAAGCTGGAAGGACTGCTGTTGAAAATGAGCGCTCTCGAAAACCCCCAGCAGGCCGCCGCGGGATTGCATAAGCGAGGGAGTGTTTTCACGGATGAGTACGGGGTATGGATGACCCGCCCGGCACCAGGAGACCGAGAGCGCCTCCGTGTCGAGCAGAAAGTAGCAGGAAGTCGCGAACAGAAAACCAGTAAGCTGCTGGTCGAGCATCTGGCGGTTGAGCCGCTCGATGACGTGCTGTGGTGAAAATATCTCGTAGGAGTTGTCTGCGTAGGTCTGCCGCATTTGTGTCGCCTGTTTTATGAAAATGGTAAGCAGCGCCGCCGGCACGGAGTGCCCCACGGCGTCGGCGATGTAAAAACCGATATGTGTCTCGTCAAGACGGGTTGCGTCATAGATGTCCCCTGAAACCCAGTCGGCTGGCTTGAAAAGGGCGGCAAAGCGGAACCGGTCCGATTCAGGCAGTGCGGCCGGAAGAAAGTTTCGCTGGACTCGCCCGGCCATTTCAAGCTGCTCACGAATGTCGTGTGCAAGGCCGTCGGTACGGAAAGGTGCAGCCGGTTTTTTCGTTTTGGGCTTGCGTTTTTCTTTTGTATTCTGTTTTTTCATACGCTCCTGGCGACTCCCGTTGACGTTATTTCGGCAGCGCAAAGGACGTACTTGAAGGATGCTTATTCGGACAGCCTCAAAACAGCGTTTGCAGGTGTGCGAAAGCGGGTTTTATTTTAACCGTCTTGCGTTATGGGACCCGGACGTTTGTTTTCAGCTCGAAAAAATCGCCGAACCAATGCGAAGCAATGTGGCGCCGCATTCAATGGCGATTTCGTAGTCCTGGCTCATACCCATTGACAGGTGGCGAAAGTGTGAGCCTCCGATTTTTTCCGCATGGATTTCCTCGAACAGTTCCCGGCATCGTGTAAAGCAGGCCCGGACAATGTTTTTATCCATTGTAAGCGGCGCCATTGTCATAAGTCCTTCCAGTCGCAGGTGCGGCATAGAGACAATCTGCTCGGCCAGGTGAACCGCGGCGCCCACCGGTACGCCGTATTTCTGCGATTCGCCCGAACAGTTGACCTGCAGCAGAACCGATGAACGAAGGTTCTTTTTGGCCGCGGCGGTGTCGATTTCCTCCGCTAAACGAAGCGTGTCAACAGAGTGAATCATATAGCACAGGTCAAGGGTGTGCTTGACCTTGTTGCGCTGAAGATGGCCTATCATATGCCAGCGGGCCTGACCGGAAAGCCCCGGCGAGCCGGATTTCTGCAGGTCATTTTCGAGTTGTTCGGCGATTTGCCGCAGGTGCTGGACGCGGCTTTCGCCCAACTCCATACAGCCAAGCCGCACGATTTCTTCTATCTGGCCGGGCTGCGCGGATTTGGTAACCACGACAAGCCGAACCGAGTCCGTCTTTCTGCCGGCACGGCAGCATGCCCTGGCGATGTTGTCCTTCACGATTTTCAGGCTGTCTTCGATAGAGGACATAACTTAAAATTCGCTCGATTTCACGGAAGAAATTTTTCCGTGTGTTTTAATTTTTCCGGAAGGTACCGGCTGACTACGAAATCAAGCCCGTGTTTTGCGAATGCCTGCTGTTCGACGCGGACGCCCATTTTGAGCATCTGGTTCATTGCCTGTTGCCAGGGTTTGTGGTGTATGACAAACGGGTCGTTGCGCAACGCGTCTTTTGCGCGTTTTATATCCACGTCCTTGAGCGGATGAGTGGGCAGATTGTATTCGATGATGTCCTGCGGCGTAACCCCCAGAAACGATGTCTGCGGAACGCAGAAGAACTCGTTCAGGTGTGCCGCGTTGCCGGAGCCGACCTTCAGAGTGCGGTAGATGTTGAAATACCCGTAGGGGTCGCCGTCAACGAAGGCATAGACGGGGATTTTGAGCTTGTCGGCCAGCCGTCTTATGAAACGTCGGCAGGCCCGCGTCGGCACGCCGCCCATACTCACAAGGATGGAGTCGGTTTTTTTCCAGTAGTCATATTTGACTAACCGCTGGAACATACCGGCGGTTTCTATGGCCAGAATGAATTTTGCCTTTGAGATAAAGGCCAGATTTTCAACGTCGGTGGGGATTGAGTAAGCGCCGGAGCCGAATTTCGTGCAGTCGATTTTGAGTTTTTTCCCGGACGAATCGCTGTCGATGACGACGAGGCTTCCGGCAACGTCGCCGCCTTTTTCCTCCGGGATGAATTTGAGCTGTTCACGGTTGACGCCGAACATCGCCTCGATGTCGTCCATAATCGTGTCGGACTCGGGCTGCTCGGAAAACGCCGCCTTGTCCCAGTTTTTCGAGATATAGTACGCTTCTCTTTTGGTCGCCATATCGTCGGTTTCGATAAGCTCTTTTGACAGGGCCATCATCTTCAGCGTCTGGGCGAAGGTCTTGACCGTCGAAACGGTAAGGGTACGCTTTTTTATCTTGTCCTGAATCTGGAAGTGCCCCTTTTTGGCAAGGTACTTGACATTGGCCAGCGAACGCACGGGAGTGCTCATTGTCGGCTTGCCGCCAGTGATGATTTTGTCATAAACCTGCTTTGCGTTGCCTTTGATACGGTCAACGACGGGAATTTTCGCGGACATAAACGCCTTTCGTCCTGTAAAATCGAGTTACGGATATTGTTTTCAAATGGTAATGTAAGGTAAAAACGTCCGTATTTCAAGGGTAAATGTCTTCGGATTAAGCCGCTGACCTGCCCGCTGGAAGCTGGTATCTGGCCGCTGTTTTTCAATTCTACATTCTCAATTTTCCCTATCTGTCAAAAAGGGGTATAAAGGGGTAAGAAATTTTTTGAATATTTTTCCACTATGGCCTTGACAGACCGCCATAGCCTTAGTATAGTGGCTATAGAAAACGATGGTTGTCGAAAGGCGGCCTGAGGTAATAATCCTCGGCGAGGCTACGTGGGCATCCGTTTTCCCCCCCAGACGGACCCACCACCTCGCCACTTTTTTGTGTATAAACGCCGGTATTTGAGAAAATGCCGGCTTTTTTTGTGCCAATATCGGGTATTTTTACAGAAAAAAAACCTCTTTATCGGACAAGGGGTATAAAACACGCGGCCGACTTTTTATTGCCCCCTGATTTGGATTTGGATAGTTCGGCTTCTCGGACCGTCGAATTCGCAGAAAAACACCGCCTGCCAGGTGCCCAGCGACAGTTGGCCGTTTGAGAATGGGATTTGAACGGAACAGCCGATAATTGAGGATTTGACGTGCGCGTCGCTGTTGCCTTCGGTGTGCCGATAACCTGTGCGATGGTGCGGTATAATCTGCTCAAGCGTCAAAAGTATGTCATGCACAACATCCGGGTCGGCGTTTTCGTTGATTGTAACAGCGGCGGTCGTGTGCGGACAATAAACTGTAATAATCCCCTCCGACAGGCCGGACTGCCGAAGTGCGTCCTGGATTTGACTGCTTACATTTATCATCTGGCAGCGGACGGCGGTGCAGACGGCAACGGCGGATTGAATGATTTCCATTTTTTAATCCTCCCGTTTTACGGACTTGACATACTGCCGGATTTCCAGGCCGGCGTCGAGTATTTGACGCAGTCTCAATCTTGTCTTTTTTTTTACATCGTTATCAATTGTTTTGAGTCTGTTCTTTCAGCCATTGCATAACGGTCTTTTCATATTTCTTTATCGACACCTCTACTACTGAACTCCCGCGCTCAGCGGCACCGCCCGTTGCAGCGCGCAGTTAGGTCTGCGAAAGACAGTCTCCTATCCGGGTATACTGTAGTCGGTTGTGATCAGATTTCGGACGAATGCTGCCACGTCAGCATCAAGTGCGTAGCCACCGCCAGTCCTCCTGATGACACCCATTCGCTCAAGTGTCGGTAGTTCCTTATAGTCATCTGGTTCGGGGTCACTAACATATTTATGTTCCGGCCTATCTTGTTTGACCAAGTACATCAGAATGCGCTTCTGAGAGTCAGTTAGGGCATTCCAGACGTCGTACTGCTTAATTCTGACCTCTGGGTTTGTTGAGAAGAATGGGTGCATCAGGGCGAGTTGACGCTCAAACCCTCGAATCGAGGCCAGAACCTCTTCAAGGATGTCCCTCTGATCACGAATGAACATAGCACCTGCTGGCTTCTCATTCGCCATTGCGTCCTTGTAGCCCGATTCGATATCAGGCCACCACTTGGTGAATACCGCATCCAGTTGTTGTACGTTCAGGGGCTGTTCCGCCATGGCGTTGATATCCACCACAAGGGCCCGGACCTCGGGCTCCGAGAACGTACGGTGCTGGAACTGGGCAAGTGGCCCAGGTACGTTCGTCGGCGAAAGCCCTCCAAGAAGCAACCCACACGCGCGTGCCTCTAAGTGCTTCGTCAACGCCCCAGCCTCGAAGAGTAGCCACGCACTGTTGACGTTATCGGGCGTGAGGCACAGAATCCCAAAGCTGGAGCTAGCGAGTTCTTCGGATAGTCGGATACTCCATCGGGTGCCGGACTCGATATCATGCTCAGACATGAACACATCGACTCGCTGCAGCATGCAAGGAACGCACTGCCGCAACAC
>JBGSSG010000182.1:0-4054 GCA_041737185.1 Anaerohalosphaeraceae bacterium | reverse complement strand
TGAAATGTGAACTGGCCCATATTTGATCCACCCTGAACAGCGGCACAGTGTTGATTGCGGTATGCCCCCAACCCATGCCGCCCCGGGAAAAAGTATCAGTTAAACGAGGCCGAAGAATGTTCAGGCATCCGTCATTTGCGGAAACATTGAAATCTCCTCCTACAATAACCGGGACCTCCTCTGGAATATGATTTATTTGTTCTATAATTTTGGCGACCTGATTACGCCTCGATTTGCGGTCTTCTCGGTGGGCCGTCCAGGTATTTACGGAGAAAAGATTTGACTCTATAACAGGCGGTTTTAAGCGAAGACAGACGACCTCGGTTTCAAAACCTGACTTCAAGCGAACATGAGCCATAGTAGTCATAAAGATATTATGCGGTTTCAACAAAGCAAGCTGTTCGATTTCTCCTCTTACGATAATAGCGGTATCCGGCTCATATGCGATTGCAGCGTCGCTGTTAAAAAGCTCATAAGCGAATGATTTCAGGCTTTCCGGGTTTGGAGGTATCTCCTGGAGCAGTACAATATCAGGATTATAGGGAAGTATTTCACGGGCAGCTTCAATATTCCCTCCGGCGCAATTCAAAGATATCACTATTATTTTTTTGTCGCTCTCTGTGCTTTGCCATTTTTTATTCGATACGAAGAAGCCTCTTATCAAACTCTCCGGTTCTTCCGCAAAAACCGTAAGAAAAATCATCCAAAGGATGATTGTGATAAGCCTAACAGATTTCTTATACAGCACAGTGAATAAAGCCAGGATTATCCCAAGCAGTCCCCACATCCAAGGCGGAAAAAAGGTCAAAGCGGCAAACGCATCCGGTTTGAATGTATAACAGCAGAAAACTGTAATCAGCAAGACAAATGAAAAAACTGTTGCTGCTCTGCCTGCCCATAAAAGAACAGTTCTGCCTTGTGTTGAACCGCTGTTCACAACTATCCTCGATAAGCAGCATAGCAGGGCTGACGTTTTGCCCGCCGATTCTTTATTCTGTGTTCTGTGTTCTTTCCGTTCTACTGCTGCGGGCTGTCGAAAAGGTCGGTCTGCGACGCCGGTTCGGGCTTAACTGTTTTCAGGCCCAGATGTTTGCAGGCTGTCGGTGTGATTTCGCGTCCGCGTTTTGTCCTTCGCAAAAATCCAATTTGCAGCAGATAAGGCTCTACCACGTCCTCCAGCGTATCCCGTTCCTCTCCCAGCGTAGCCGCAAGAGCCTCAATCCCGGCAGGCCCGCCGCCATAGACCTGCACAAGCGACCGCAGGAACGACCGGTCAAGCTCGTCAAGACCAAGATTGTCTATCTGCTCCATCTTTAGCGACATCTCCACTATTTCCCGCGTAAGCCGGCCGCTGCCTTTTACCTGCGCGTAATCCCGAACACGCCTGAGCAGCCGATTCGCCACCCGCGGCGTACCCCTGCTGCGCGAGGCTATAAGCTCAAGCGACCCATTCTGGCAGGCAAGCTCCAAAAGACCCGCCGAACGCTTGAGTATCCGCGAAATCTCGTCAATGCCGTAAAACTCAAGATGATGCATCAGCCCGAACCGCCCGCGAAGCGGCGCACTCAAAAGGCCGGCCCGCGTCGTCGCGCCGATAAGCGTAAATCGTTTGAGCGGAAAATTTATCGTCTTTGCATGCAGGCCGCTATCGACGGTAAAATCAACCTTGAAGTCCTCCATCGCCGGATACAGAAACTCCTCCACCGGCGCGCTTAGCCTGTGAACCTCGTCGATAAACAGAATATCCCCCGTGCCGATATTGGTCAAAAGACCCATCACATCCCCCTGTTTTGTCAGCGCAGGCCCGGAGGTAACCCGTATCGCCGAACCCATCTCTTTAGCGATAACATGCGCAAGCGTCGTCTTTCCCAATCCGGGCGGCCCGTAAAACAATATGTGCTCCAGCGGCTCGCCGCGCTTAAGCGCAGCCTGTATCGCTATCGAAAGTTTGTCAACAACGTTTTTCTGCCCGATTACTTCCGAAAGCCTTTCGGGCCGAAGCGTGTTGTTGAACTGCTCTTCTTTTTCCCCGCCCGAATCCGCGCTGAGCACTCTGTCTATCGCCATAATAAAAGCCTGGGCCAACGGCCCTTCCGCATTTTTTTATTTTTAATCTTTTATTTTACTTACGCTTCCGCGCCCTGCTTTATCCTGTACACCAGCGGCACAAGGGCCTCTGCCGTCTTTATATCGGGATGCTTTCTGCACGTAAGCTCGATAAGCTCAAACGCCTCGCTGCGTTTTTCGCCCCAGGCGATGAGTATCTCAAGGGCCTCGGTCTGGAACGCCGAAAACGCAGTGCCGCCCGCGAATCCGCCTGCCTCCGCGGCAAATGCGATTAGTTTGCCCTTCAGCTCGGCTGCCAGCATCTGCGACATCTTCTTTCCCACGCCCGGCAGCGCGGACAAAAGCTTTACATCCTCTGCCTCAATCGCCCCTGCTATCGTTTCTATCGGCATCGACAGGGACTTCAGGCCCTTCTTTATGCCCATCCCCTTTACGCTGGTGTAGAGGTCGAAAAAAGTTCGTTCAGCCCTGCTAAGAAAACCCACCATCCTCGGCACAAGGTTTCCCCCGCCGAGCGTGCCTTCGTAATATTCCATCGTACACAGCGTAATCGTCTGGCCGATCTGCCCGCCGAGCCTGCTTACCGCGTACCCCGGCAGCATTACCTCATAGCATACCGCCCCTGTCTGCACGATTGCCGTGTTCTTATCAAGACTTATCAGCCTGCCTTCTATCTGCGCTATCATAACCTTCGTCTTCCAATTCCTTTTTTTGCCGAAAGAACATCCGTCCTTTCGTTCGCCGCGCATATCGCAACCGCAACAGCATCGGCCACATCCGCAGGCTCAGGCAGCTTCGGCAGGCCGAGCATCGATTGTATCGACCGCTGCATCTGCATTTTGCCCGCCCTGCCGTTTCCGGTAAGAGCCTTCTTTATCCGCGTCGCCGCATAACTTTCCACTTTCGCTCCCGCCCGCGCCGCCCGCTCCAGCAGAACGCCGCGGGCGTGTCCCATCAATATCGCCGTCCGCGGGTGCTTGTAATGGGCGTAAAGCTCTTCGACCGCGACCTTATCAGGCCAATGCGCCGAAAGCACAGCATCCATATCGTCAGCCAACTGTACCAGCCTGCCGGCAAAACTTTTTTTCGCGTCCGTCCGAAACACGCCCGCCTCAATGAGCTTGACGCCGCCCGCCTCGGCCCTTACCACCGCATAACCGCACACCTGCAAACCGGGGTCTATGCCCATTATTATCATTTCCTTCTCCAGGTCGTCAGGCTGCCGGGCTGGTCCTCAAGGACAATACCGCGAGATTCGAGGTCTTTGCGAATCGCATCGGAAGCGGCAAAGTCCTTGTTCTTTCGCGCCTCGGTTCGTTTCTGAATCATCAGACCAATCAGAAAATCCAGCAAATCATTATCCGCGCCCGCCGTCTGCGGGTACTCATCCGGCACAATCCCCAGCACATCGCCGCCAAGAGTGCGGAACTGTTCATCGACCGCCTTTAGCGTTTCTGCCGTCGCTGCCGGATTTTCCAGGAGTTTATTGGCAATCCGTACCACTTCAAACAGCACCGCCGCCGCAACGGCGGTATTCAGGTCATCGTTCATCGCGTCTTCAAATTTCGCTTTTGCCGCCGCCAGTTCCGCCAGCGTCGTCCTGTCCGCCTGCCCTTCCCCGGCCGAAGCAATCCTGCCCCGCAACGCCTGCACCGCCCCTGCAATCCGGTCATATCCGCTCTGAGCCGCTGTAAGCGATGCGTCGGAAAAATCTATCGGACTGCGGTAATGGCTGCTCAATATAAGCTGCCGCACCGCCAGCGGGTCATACGCCCTGCTCAGCGACGGATGCGTTCCGGTGAAAAGCTGCTCAAGCGTAATGAAATTGCCCAGACTCTTGCCCATTTTCTGCCCGTCAACCGTCACCATATTATTATGCAGCCAGTACCGCACAAACGGAACCCCGTTGGCAGCCTCGGACTGGGCGATTTCGCACTCATGATGAGGAAACTGGTTTTCCAGCCCGCCGCCGTGAATATCAATCGTC
>JBGSSG010000169.1:0-2579 GCA_041737185.1 Anaerohalosphaeraceae bacterium | reverse complement strand
TAGTGCCCGCTTCGGGACTTGCTGAGAAAGAATCTCCGGCCATTCGCGCAGGCGAGGCGTCAAAACCGTCGCAAAGCCCGGTCGAAGAACGCAGGCAGGGGCAGGATATCATACGCAAACTTGAGGGGTTTGAGTTTCTGAACTGTTCGTGCGGGGTGAAATTGAAGCTGCCGCCGGACTTGAAAACCGATAAGGTCGCCTGTCCGCGCTGCGGAGTTATTCACAGCCTAAGCAGGCAAACAGCATAGAAGGAATTAACGAGTATGAAAGTTATTGTGGTGATGCCCGCGTATAACGCCGAGGCCACGCTGGAGCGTACTTTCAAAGACATCCCGGCCGGGGTCGTAGATGAGGTAATTTTGACAGACGACGCCAGTACGGACCGCACGGTCGAGACGGCAAAGAGGCTGGGCATTACCGTGCTGGAACACAAGCAGAACCGCGGATACGGAGCCAACCAGAAGACCTGTTATGACCAGGCCCTCTCGCGCCAGGCGGATATAATTGTGATGGTGCACCCAGATTATCAGTACGACCCAAGGGTAATAACCGCGGCGGTCAACATCCTCGAAAACGACATCTGCGATATAATCATCGGTTCGCGGATACGCACACGCAAAGAGACGCTGCAAAGCGGCATGCCGCTGTACAAATATATCAGCAACCGTTTCCTGACAACCGTGGAGAATATCGTTCTGGGTCAGAACCTGGGGGATTTTCATTCGGGCTTTCGCGTCTATAAGAGCAAGGCGCTGCAGACGATAGCTTATCATAACAATTCGGACGATTTTGTATTTGACACCGAGTTTCTGGCCCAGGCCGTCTTTAATGGATTCCGCATCGGGGATATCCCCGTGCCGACAAGATATTTCAGGGAGGCGTCGTCCATTAACTTTGGAAGAAGTCTTAAGTACGGCTTTTCAACCCTTTGGGTGATGTGTAAATTTATACTGCACAAGAGCCGGCTGTGCCGATTTGCCCTGTTCGAGAAAAAAGAAGTTTAGCCCCCCGCCTGCGCAGGGGCAGGCTCCGAGTTCACAGAGGACACAGAGGTTAATTCTCAATTCTACATTCTTAATCCTCAATTCTCCCTGTCCGCCCAAACCAAACAGCAAAAGACGATATGGCTTTTTTGTTTGACATTGTCTCCTGCCGCACAATATACTTGTAATATGATTTCTATTTCAAAAACCAAATTGATTCGGGTTTATGCCGATACATCCGTTTTCGGCGGCGTGTTTGATGAGGAGTTCAAGACGGCAAGCGAAGCGTTTTTTGGCGCTGTCAGGAAAGGCGAATTCAAACTGATTACCTCGGAACTGGTGCGGGAAGAGATGCAGGCTGCGCCCAAAAAAGTCATCCATTTCTTTGAAGAATTTCTTGTTATAGCGGAAATCGCCGAGGTTACCGATACGGTTTTGCAATTACAGCAAGCGTATGTTCAGGCGGGCATTGTCCCGAAAAAATATTCTACTGATGCTATGCATGTTTCAGTGGCGACCGTTTCAAAAGCGGACCTGATAGTGAGCTGGAATTTCAAACATATAGTAAATTTTCAGAAGATACCGTTATATAACGCCGTCAATACCTTGTACGGCTTTGGAAAAATTGAAATATATTCGCCTCTGGAGGTGATAGAAAATGAAGACTAAAGCGTTTGATTGTGTGGAAATGAAACGCCGGGGCGCAGAATCCGTGCAAAAACAGCTTGAAGAAAAGTCATTTTCTCAAAAACTTGAATACTGGCGAAAAGGGACGGACAAGCTGAAGAAACTTCAAAAACTCAGGCAGGGCAAGAGAGTTCGCTGACTGACCCGCCGCGGATAGACAGTTTCCCTTGTGGTTTATAAAAAGATGCCCACACCGAAGGGCATGGGCATATTCTCAATTCTGAATTCTTTTTACGTCCTGCGTTTTCTCAACACAAGACCGCCCAGACCAACCAGCAAAAGCGTCGCCGGTTCGGGAACAAACGAGGCGTTCCACGCAATCTCCAAATCGGCCGGGTTCATCGGATTATTGCAGCCTGCTGACATGAAAACATCGAGGTCGTAGGTGGTCCCGGGATGGAGAACGAGGCTGTTGCTTGAAGGAGGATTGAACGTAGCGACTAAATTGGCGCGCTATACACCGCCAATCCGGTTGTGTTGTCGGTGATGGTGATACTGCCTGTGCTGCCAGTTTCGGGCATAGTATAGAAAGATATGTCTATCTGTAGCTGCTCATCCACGGAGAATTCCCAGTCAATGTCGGCAGTGGCAGTAAACCACGGTGGCGGCCTCATCGGACCAAAGTCGGTAATAACCTGGCCCCATGAAACCACGCCAGAGGTTGCATTCGAGAAACCAACCCCCGAATAGCAGGAACTGCCCCACTCACCGTATGCGCTGACACTTTTGTACCCGGGCGCACCGGAATACGACGGCCCTTCGTAAAAGTGTATATCCGGCGGATTGGTCCAGGCTTGAGCTTCCAGGGCCACACTGTCTAAACCCCTACCCATTGTCAAGAAATAATTTGCAAAACCTGGGGATTTCCCAAAATTTTCAGCATTTTTTCGGACTCACGCTGATTTTGGC
>JBGSSG010000136.1:0-10990 GCA_041737185.1 Anaerohalosphaeraceae bacterium | reverse complement strand
CTTGTCGTCCAGACCCAGTTTGGCGCTACCAAAACGATAGATTTTTTCACGCCCGCCCGACAGACTTTCGTGGAATACGATATCAGCTATCTGATAGATACGGCGACAAATCGCCAGAAGAAGCGAATCGGCGTCTTAAGTTCTCTGCCGGTTATGGGCGACGATGCTTCGGGCTATATGGCTGCTATGATGAAAATGCAGGGGCAGCAGCCAAAATCCGCCTGGACTATTATCCAGCAGCTTCAGGGTTCATATGAGGTAAGCTCTATACCTGCCGATACTGATAAAATTGCAGATGTCGATATTCTGCTGGTAATCCACCCCAAAGACCTGCCGGAGAAAACGGTCTTTGCGATTGACCAGTTTATCTTAAATGGCGGCCGGGCGATGCTGTTGCTCGATCCTCATTGTGTTGTCGATGACTCCGCCCGTATGCAGGCCCAGTACGGGCAGATGCCTTCGTCGGCTTCAAACGTGCCGGCGCTGCTTAAGGCCTGGGGTCTTGAAATGCCTGAATTGACCTTTGCCGGCGACCGCACTGTGGCTCCGGAAAGGCAATTATCCCCGAACGGCAGGCCGGAACCGGTACTGTGTATCCTTGAGTTGAACTCCGCAGCCGGCTGTTTCGGAAAGGATGCGCCCGCCACGGCCTACCTGAATAAGGTCAACATAATGTTTTCCGGCGTGCTCAAAAAACTTGACACCGGCGGCAAGCCCGTCTCCAATATCCGCTATACGCCGCTGCTGAAGACGTCCCCCAGGGGCAATTCCTGGACGGTCAGGAGTCCGTACGAACTGATGGACCCGGATTACCAGGAGATTCTGCGAAGTTTTCACGACGGGACGGAACCGGTCGTAATGGCATATCAGATAAGCGGGAAACTGTCGTCGGCTTTCCCCGACGGCATTGATATCCCCGACCCGAATACCGCCGGCGATTCGCAAGACAAGAAGGACGACAAGGCCAAATCCGAACAGAAGAAAATACACATCACAGGCCTGGCCGGGGCAAAAGAGGATGTGTCGGTCATTGTCTTTGCGGATGTTGACTTTATCAGCGACATTGTGGCATATCAGAGGAATCAATTCTTCGGGACGATTGTTGTCGCGGATAACAGTTCCCTGATATTTAACGCCCTTGAGGATATGGCCGGTTCGGACTATTTAATGGCTGTTCGCTCGCGCGGAAGTTATACCCGGCCGTTTGACCGGGTGGACCGGATTGAAGAACAGGCCCAGGCCGAAACTTCCGAGGAAGAAGCGAGTATTATGGTCCAGATAAAGGGCTTTGAACAGCAGCTTAATCAGAAATTGGCCTCGGTTGAAAAAGACCAGGACGAGCTGATTAACAAGACTATTCTCGATGAAAAAAGCAAGATTGAAGTCAAGCTGCGCGAAGCGGAAAGCAGGCTTCGCGAGGTAAAGATGCGAAAAGTCCAGCGAATAGAAGAGCTTGGCATGCGGCTGAAAAACTTCTGCACGCTGCCCGGGCCGGCGATTATCCTGTCCATTGCGGTAATCCTGAGCGTTTTCAGGGCGGTAAGACGCCGGCATTATATCAGCCACGCCAGCGATTCCTGAGAACGCAGGGAAAATCAACCCCTTAATACAGGTAGAACAAAGATGAGCGATAAAAAATTGTCTGTTCTGGCGATTTGTGCCGTTATTCTTGCCGGCTGGGCGATTCTCCAGACCCGGCTGCTGGCCCCGCGGGAAACGACCAATATGGTAAATGTGCCGTTGATTACGGGTCTGGATGTAGAGGCAATAAACGGCATAGAGGTTAAGAGTCCAAAAGGCGCCGAAAAGGTCAGGCTGGTCAAGCAAAGCGGCGGCTTTGTGGTTATGGACAAGGACGGCTATCCGGCAAAGACAAAGTCAATCAATGACCTGATAACCGGATGTCTGGATATTCGAACAGCGGAACTTCGGTCAAAAGACCCCGCTTTTCACGAGGACCTGGGCGTTACCGAACAGGCCGCACGATATGTAATATCCTTTCTCGACAAAGAAGACAAACCATTCTTGACCCTGTTCATATCGGACAGCAGGTCGGATACACAGGATTGTTATGTTCGACTGGGTTCATCTTCACAAACCTACTTGTCCATCGACAGCCCGTTAATTCGCGCCTTGCCGATGGACTATATCAACACCGAACTGACGAGCCTGCAGGCTGACAAAATCTCAAGAGTAACAGTCGTTTCGTCCGGACAGACTTACACCTTAAAAAAAGGTTCAGGGCAGGATGAGATTGAACTGGAAAATATGCCCGCAGGCAAACGTTTCAAAGAGACGGCTTATAAGCGGATTTTCAACGCCCTGGTCAGTCTGCAATTTGAAGATGTGATGGCCAAAAGCGAACGAACCGACGGGATTAAGTTTGAGAATCAGTATATCTGCCAAATGGATGATTCGACGGTCTATACCCTGAGCCTTGCCGGAAAAAACAAGAAGACCTATTTGAATATTACCGCGGACTTTACCGACAAGACCGACGTGTTAAAGGAAAAAACAGTTGAATCGCAGCAGCAGCTTGAGGAAAAAGAAGCCAAACTGCTGGCACGCGACCATGCCAATGAATTTGCTCAAAAGCACGCCGGATGGGTTTATGTGCTGTCCGAATACAAGGCCAAGGATTTGATGACGGACTTGTCCGAACTGCTGGAGGATATTCCCGCAGAAGCCGGGCCGCAGGAGCAAATTGCCGATGAGCCGAACCAGCCGGTAATGCCTGTGGATTGAAGATGTACGATTGAAAAAAAAACGATGACGCGGTCGCTGCTTATGCAGTCTGTGTCAATCGTGGTTACTGGCGAAGGTGCTTAAGCCCGTCGGGCAGGGGGATGTTGTTTCCGAACTTGTCCTCTCCGTAGCCGCTGTCGGCCAGCAGCTTGATATCTTCAAGGACGCGTTTGTCGCCGTAAAAGGTTGTGGTTGTATCTGTTGTTGCGTCGATTTTTCCGGTAACGAACAGTCGGACAATCTCGTCGCTTACCTGTTCAAGCATTTTGACGCCCGTGTTGACGGGAGTTTCTTCAATCAGCAAAGGCTGTTCATAAATAATGATTTTTCCCCGCTCTGCCAGCGTCAATACCGCTCCCAGGACGATGCTCCGCGGGTCTCTGTCGCGGCATTCTTCCGGAACGAGATTCAGTCGTACCATTTCCGAGACCAGCGCTTTGCGTTTTTTGGCATTTATTTTTTCATTGGCCCTGAACAGTTCCAGCGGCGAGCGGGCGTCGTATGAATCGTTTTCTATCTCCATTCGGACATCGCTGCCGTAATGCAGCACTAATTTTGCAATCAGCGTTGACGGCCGGACGTGAAAACCGCGGTAGGGTGGGACCCGGACGGTAATCCTGCCTGTTTCTATGTATCGCTTGAGCATATTCTGACACAGCAGTTCGGCACAGGTCAGGTATTCGCTGACAAAACTGATGGAATAATTGATAAGAACGTGCAATAGTTGTTCTGGGTTCACCATGACGCGGCGGCTGGACAGAAGCTGAGCTGTCGGACCGGCGTGTCTTTCATAATAGTGGGCAATATCTCTGGCCACTCGCAGCAGGTGCAGTACTACGCTGATATGTCCGCGCATTACCGGAAGGTCCCTGTCGAAAACTTCTGTTTCCGTGGTTGAGACGTAGGTGTCGTAAAGCGACTGGAGACTGTGGAATCTCAGTTCCAGCGAGCGGAGTTTTTCCTCGCTCACAGGCCCGGTCATTTCGCAAAGGTAAGATTCCGGCAGTGTATATTCCTTCGGCAGAGCTTGTTTGCATTCGGCGGCCAGGTTCAAAAAGGCGGTGGAAAGCATTGTTATCGTTTGTGAAACGGTTTCAAGCTTGCGTGTCGTCAAATCATGAGGCAGCCGCCCTACAAGAATCGTTTCCCTGTAACGCTCAGTTTCGTCCTTTGGTTCCTCAATCGGCAGATTCAGGCCGGCGGCCTCCTCGATAAGATAATTGGCGGCCTTGCACAGGATGTCATTTACAATATCAAGGGTTTGGTTTGTGCACTGTTCGAAATTATGCTCGACCGGCAAAAGTCTGTATGCCGCCAGGGCATGCTGGATGTGAAGAAGTTCATAGCCCACATTCGAGAACAGCTTAATCGCCGCCGTCATTGAGCGAAAGGCAGCCCAGCGGCTGTTGTTTCCCGCCCCATAAGCGTCCAGCAACTCTTCAATCTGTGTGGATTGCGAAAGCAATTCTCCCAACAGTGGCCGGGTCAGCGCCCCGCTCCTGGAATTTCTGCGGGAAAGATAAAGGACGGCCTTGAAAAAGGCTTCGCCCCGCCCGGCAATAACCCGGCCGAAATCTTCGTATGCAACGGAGGCCGGAACTGTCGAACCGGCTCCCTGATTTTCACTGTTTATTTCGTTCATAAGCACGTCGCCGCGGGCGATGGGAAGCCGAATTCTCGGTCCTCTGTTCGCCGTTTATCGAGATTGAATCGGAAGAATATACGCAATATAAGAAAAAATTTCAAGCCTTCTTTTTTGAAGTTCGTTTCGGTTTGTCCTGAAATTCTGCTATTACAAACGTATGGTCGCTGGGCCGTTCGGCGCCGCGGGGCTGGCGGTCAATCCGGCAATTTTCGCATAAAGAAGCGGTTTCTTTAGTAGTCAGGACGTAATCAAGCCGCCAGCCGAGGTTGCGTTTGAAGCTGTTAGGCAGCCGATAGTCCCAGAATGTATAGTGTCCCTGTTCATCACAGAACTGCCGGAACAAATCCACAAATCCCCATCCAAGAACCTCTTTCAGCCCATCCTGAACCTCTTTGCAGAAACACACGCTGCCCCACAGACCACTTGGGTCATAGACATCCCTGTCGTCTATCGCGACGTTCAGGTCGCCCATCCAGATAATACGGTCGGAAGGCTTAAAATGCCGCGAAAAGTACTCCAAAAGCCACTTGAACCAGTTGAGTTTGTACCGGAATTTTTCGCTGCCGACTTCCTGGCCCTGGGGGATATAGGTATTGACAATAATCCAGCCCCCGACCGATGTTTTCAGAAAACGCGCCTCATTCAAAGGGTCTTTTTCGAGCCTGTCCTCTACCTCGTCAGGCTTTAAGCGGCTGAAAATCGCGACGCCATTATATTTTTTCTGGCCTTTGTAAATTATCTGATAGCCGGTATTTGCGAATGACTCGATAGGGAAATCGCCGTCCTGTACCTTGGTTTCCTGAACGCAGAGCACATCCGGCTGATTTGTTTTGAGCCACTGGCAGATTACTTCTGCCCGGCTGCGTATCGAGTTTGCGTTGAATGTCGCTGCTTTCATAGGTAATGCCCTGTTAGAATCGATTATTATAATGCTACAGCGAAAGTAATTTTGAGAACAGTATAAAAATCCTAAGCACTAAAATTCTAAATCCTAAACAAGCTCTAAATCTAAATGACCAAAAATCCAAACAGTTCAAGGCTGCTAATGTAGGGTTTTCGTTTTGAAAATTGGGATTTTGAACATTTGATATTGTTTAGGATTTAGATATTAGGATTTAGGATTTAACTCCATATAATCAAACAAGTTATAGCCGACACAGCAAGGTGTCAGTTGCGCTGTGGTGTCAAAAGGCATAAGCAATTTTTTGCATTTCCGGGATTTTCTTGCACATAACGGCAGTTTAAGTGGTATTATATACTACTTAAACAATAGGAATATAGGAGTAAAAAATGAGATTATCATCGAGGACACGTTATGGTATGCGTGCTATGCTCGAACTGGCTATTGAATACGGCAGGGGGCCTGTACAGATAAAAACCATAGCCGAAAGAGAAGATATTTCCAATAAATATCTCGAACAGTTAATTGCTGCGCTTAAAGGTTCCGGTTTTTTACGCAGTCTCAGGGGGCCCCGGGGCGGTTATGTTCTTGACAGGCCACCGGAAGAAATCAATTTGCTGGACATTTTTACCACCCTTGAAGGGCCGATGTTGGCAGTCGATTGTCTTGAACACCCGGAATTCTGTCCGAGATGTTCGGATTGCGCTACCCGCCTGATATGGTCACAACTCAAACAGGCGATAGAGAGCGTGCTTGAAGGGATAACCCTGAGGGATTTGTCGGATCGTTGTATGAGCATCCGTGAAAATAAAGATTATCAGATTTAGGGAGCAGGCTTATGAGCCGAATTTTTCCGGATATTACGGCGACAGTGGGCAGGACGCCTCTGGTTCGACTGAACAGAATGTCAGCCGCCGGAGTTACAGTCCTTGCGAAGATGGAGTCATTTAACCCCTGCGGCTCCGTCAAGGACCGCATTGCGGTTTCTATGATTGAGGACGCCGAGAAGAAAGGGCTTTTGAAAAAAGGGACTACGCTGATTGAGCCGACAAGCGGCAATACGGGAATAGGGCTGGCGTTTGTGTGCGCATCGCGCGGCTATAAGCTGATATTGACAATGCCGGAGTCGATGAGTATGGAGCGGCGCAAGCTGCTCAAGATTCTCGGAGCAGAGATACTTTTAACGCCGGCCGCTCTCGGGATGAAGGGCGCTATCGAGGAGGCCGGGAAACTTAACGCCGAAATTCCGGATTCCCTGGTGCTTCAGCAGTTCTGCAATCCCGCCAATCCGCAGGCGCACCGCAGCTCCACTGCCGAGGAAATATGGCAGGACACGGACGGAAAGATTGATATTCTGGTCTCCGGCGTGGGCACCGGCGGAACTATCACCGGCTGCGGGGAGGTGTTTAAGGCCAGAAATCCGAAGGTTGAAATTGTCGCGGTTGAACCTGCCGATTCCCCCGTTCTTTCAGGCGGGAAACCCGGGCCGCATAAAATCCAGGGCATTGGAGCGGGCTTTGTACCGGATGTTCTCAATACCGGCATTATTGACAAAATCATTAAAGTCAGCAATGAACAGGCGTTCACGGCTGCCAGGCGACTGGCGGCAGAAGAAGGTATCCTGGCGGGCATCAGCGCAGGGGCCGCGGCTTATGCCGCCTGCGAACTTTCGAAAGAACCGCGAAATCAGGGAAAAACTATCGTCTTTATTATGTGCGATACCGGCGAAAGATATTTGTCAACGGAACTGTATGCGCTGTAGAATAGATACCCGTTGGACCCGGCGCAGAAAGCCGATTCATAAGCGTTCCGGAAAACATTGCAAATGAAAGGTTAAATATGCCGCAAAGGAGCTTTACAAGCGGGCAGTTGGAGAAACTGACCGAGGCGATAGTTATGTCCTACCAGCAGGATTCGGGCGCCAATTTTATCGACGCCAAAAATCTTCCAGTCCGCGAAAGGGTTCTGTTCGTGCTTGATTCGCTGATGGAGCTGCTTTTCCCCGGCTATGCGGGCAAACGAATGCTCACCGGCGACAATATCCGTTCCGTGGTTCAGGAGCTGCTGGTTACGCTTCGCCGAGAACTGGCTGAGCAGATAGAACTTGCCCTTCGTTATGAATGCAGGCTGAAGGAATGCACTTCCTCGGACTGCCGGACTGTGGCCGTTGCGTGCACCGAAAAGCTGCTCGAAAAGATTCCGTATATCCGCAAAATGCTAAGGTCGGACATTCAGGCTGCCTTTGACGGAGACCCCGCGGCCAAATCTTTCGAGGAAATCATCCTCAGCTACCCTCATATTGTGGCTATTTCCGTTCATCGCATCGCTCACGAGATGTACCTGATGGACATACCGCTGGTACCAAGGCTGATGAGCGAATATGCACACGAACGCACGGGTATCGACATTCACCCCGGCGCCTCCATAGGAAAATCTTTCTTCATTGACCATGGTACGGGCGTGGTAATCGGCGAAACTTCGGTCATTGGAAAGAACGTAAAGATATATCAGGGCGTAACGCTCGGGGCGGTCAGTTTCCCAAAGGACGATTGCGGCAGGCTTATTCGCGGAAAGAAACGCCACCCGACCCTTGAAGACGAGGTAACTGTCTATGCCGAGGCCACGCTGCTGGGGGATATCACTATAGGCAAGGGCGCGGTCATAGGCGGAAATGTCTGGATTCGCGAGTCTGTCCCGCCCAGCGAGGTGGTTACCATTGCCAAACCTGATGCCTTGTACATTACACGGGGACGAGAAAAACACGGCGACGCCGGCCAGGCGGAGAAAAAAAGTGACTGAAGCAATCGTCGAAAAAATACGACGGCTAAGCAAGCTTCGCAACGCGGTAATTCTGGCGCACAATTATCAGTCCGGGCCGGTTCAAGACCTGGCGGATTTCGTGGGCGACTCGCTGGCTTTGAGCATTCAGGCATCGAAAACCGATGCCGATGTAATCGTCTTTTGCGGCGTGCTGTTTATGGCCCAGACCGCTTCAATACTTTCTTCGGGAAAGACGGTTCTGCTGCCCGATATGAACGCCGGCTGTCCTATGGCCGATATGATTACCGCCGAGGGGCTTGGGAAACTCAAAGATGAACACCCCGATGCTCTTGTGGTCTGTTATGTGAATTCGCCCGCCGAGGTCAAGGCAGCCAGCGATTACTGCTGTACCAGTTCCAATGCCGTCAGGCTTGTCAATACCCTGCCGGGCGATAAAAAAATTATTTTTGTCCCGGACCAGCATCTTGGCATGTTTGTTCAGGAAAGAACCGGACGGGATATGATTCTCTGGCCCGGCTATTGCCCAACGCATGTCCGTATTCAGCCCGAGGACATACACAAGGCCCGACAGGATTATCCCGGCGCTGTTGTGCTTGCCCATCCTGAATGCAACCAGGATGTTCGCGCCGCAGCCGATGAACTGCTCAGCACAGGTCAGATGATAAGCTTTGCGGGCAAAAGCAGCGCCCGGACTTTTATCATTGCCACCGAGTTGGGCATCCTTCATACCCTTTGCAAAAAATACCCGGATAAGAAATTTATCAGCGTTGGAGAGCACGCGGTCTGTCCGAATATGAAAAAAATTACGCTCGAAAAAATACTCTGGGCCCTTGAGGATATGCGGTTTGTGATAAAGGTGCCCGACCAGATACGACTCAAAGCCAGACTGGCATTGGACAGAATGATAGAAGTTCTGCCGGATGGCTGTTAAGTAAAACAGGAAAAACTTTTTAAAAAGGAAAACTTTATGTCGTCCGACAAGTCTTATCGCTTGGAGACGCTGGCTCTGCACGGCGGACAGGAGCCTGACCCGGCCACGCTAAGCAGGGCGGTCCCTGTGTACCAGACCACCAGCTATGTGTTCAAAGATACCGACCACGCCGCGAACCTGTTTGCCCTTAAGGAATTCGGCAACATCTACACGCGTCTGATGAATCCCACAACCGATGTGCTTGAAAAACGCCTGACGGCGATGGAAGGCGGCGTCGGCGCCGTGGCGTTTAGTTCCGGTATGGCGGCAATTACGGCGGCGATTTTTAACATCTGCCCCGCCGGTTCACATGTGGTCTCCAGCAATTCGCTTTACGGCGGCACCTGTACGCTCTTTACCCATACACTGCCGAAAATGGGCATTGAGGTCAGTATGGTGGATCCGAACAAGGCGGAAAATTTTCAAAAGGCCGTCCGTCCCAATACACGGGCGGTATTTATCGAAACCATCGGAAATCCCAAAAATGATGTGCTGGATTACAGGGCCATTGCCGATGTCGCCCACAAAAACGGCCTGCCGCTGATTTGCGACAATACCGTTACCTCGCCGATGCTTTTTCGTCCGATTGAGCACGGCATAGATATCGTCGTCCATTCCTGTACAAAACTGATTGGCGGGCACGGGACCAGCATCGGCGGCATCGTCATCGATTCGGGCGGATTCAACTGGGACAACGGCAAATTCCCTGGATTGACCGAGCCGGACGCCAGCTACCACGGCTTGCGATACCTCCAGGCCTTCGGCAATCTGGCGTATATAATCAAAATCCGTACCCACATATTAAGGGATACCGGCGCGTGTATGTCGCCGTTCAACGCGTTTTTATTCCTTCAGGGTCTTGAAACTCTGCACCTGCGAGTGCCGCGGCATTGTCAGAATGCCCTTAAGCTGGCCCAGTATCTTGAAAAACACCCGGCTGTTAACTGGGTCAATTACCCCGGCCTGCCCAGCCATCCCTGCTATAAACTGGCAAAAAAATACCTGCCGGCAGGACAGGGCGCTATACTGGGCTTTGGCGTCAAAGGCGGTAAAGAAGCCGGCATACGTTTTATAAACAGCGTCAGGCTGGCCAGCCATCTTGCCAACATCCTCGACAGCAAGACGCTCGTGATTCACCCCGCCGGCACGACTCATCAGCAGCTTTCGGAGGCCGAGCAGATTGCCGCCGGCGTAACGCCCGACTATATCCGCGTATCGGTCGGAACAGAGCACATCGACGATATCATCGAGGATTTTGACCAGGCGTTAAAAGAGAGTTATAAGTTTTGAGTGCTGGGTTTTGAGTTAATGGCTAAGAGCATTATAAAAGAAAAAAGCTACGATTTTGCCCTGCAAATTGTAAAGTTGTGCACTCAACTGCGGGAGCAAAGACAATTTGAAATAGCAAGCCAGCTTTTGCGGTCGGCTACAAGCATAGGCGCTAACGTCGAGGAAGCTTTAGCTGGACGGAGTAGAAAAGAATTTTTTTCTAAAATGAACATTGCTTCACAAGAGGCACGAGAAACAAATTACTGGCTGAGATTGATAAGAGACGCAGGCATTTTTGATAAACAGCAAAGTCAGAAATTAATTGAGACTTCAGACGAACTGTCTAAAATTTTGACCAGTATAGTAAAAACCGGCGAGGATAACAAGAGAGTTGACAACGACTTAAAAGGGAAAAATCGTTTTGTATAGAAAACTCAAAACTAATTATGTGGGATTATAGCCAGAACGTTCTTGACCATTTTTTCAGTCCGCATAATGTCGGGAAAGTGGAAAACCCAGACGGAATCGGAGAGGTTGGTTCGCTTGCCTGCGGAGACGCCCTTACCCTTACCTTTAAGCTGGATAAAAGCGGGCGCATCGCCGAGGCTAAGTTCCAGACCTTTGGCTGCGCCAGCGCTATCGCCTCAGCCTCGATACTTACCGATATCATCGGGGGAAT
>JBGSSG010000103.1:0-1649 GCA_041737185.1 Anaerohalosphaeraceae bacterium | reverse complement strand
TTTCCCCGCTGGAGAAGGTCGCCCCGTGAATGCCGTCCCTGCCGGTGCGTCCGCCGACGACGATAATCATATCCCCGCTGTCCGAATGTTTGAAACACTTATCGCGAGGCATCAGTCCGATGTTGCCGCAGAAAACCAGCGGATTGCCGATATAGCGGTCGTCAAAATAGACCGCGCCGTTTATTGTGGGAATACCCATCCGGTTGCCGTAGTCCCGCACACCCGCTACCACGCCTTTGGCAACCCGGCGGGGATGAAGCACGCCTTTGGGCAGTTCGGAAAGTTTCGTATCGGGCCTGCCGAAACAGAAAATATCCGTGTTGGCAATCGGCTTTGCCCCCATACCTGTGCCCATCGGGTCGCGTATGACACCGCCTATGCCCGTGGCCGCCCCGCCGTAAGGGTCAAGGGCGGAGGGATGATTGTGAGTCTCGACCTTGAAACAAACCGCCGTCTTGTCGTCAAACTCAATCACCCCGGCGTTGTCGGCAAATACCGAAATGCACCAGTCCCTGTTAAGCTGCTGCGTCGCCCTGAAAACCGTCTCTTTGAGCAGGTTGTCAAAATGTATGACATCGCCGTTGATTTCCATCTCGATACTGCTCTTTAGAGTCTTGTGAACGCAGTGCTCGCTCCAGGTCTGCGCCAGGCTCTCCAACTCAATATCCGTGGGTTCTGCGCCGATGCGGCGGTAGTATTCCTGAATGGTCTTCATCTCGGCAAGGTTTAAGAACATATCGCGCCGCCTGCTAAGCTCAACCAGCGCATTATCGTCAAGCTCTCTTATGGGGATATGAACAATGTTCAGTTCATAAGGCCTGGTATGCGGGCTGGGCGGCTCGGCGTCGCCGCCGTAAATCACATCTTCGATGCAGTCGTTTGCGAGAATCCGCCGGGCGATGGTCTCCTGCTCCTGCCGACTTACAGAACCAAGCAGGATGTATTTGCGGGCCGTGCGAACACTCGAAACATTCCCAGCGCCCATATCCCTTAACGCAGAGGCCACGGATTCAGCCACAGGGTCGGTTACGCCGCTTTTAAGATGAACCTCGATAATGCTTGCCGGCATAGGACCGGCAGGTACGGCGCTTCTGCCGATATAATAATCCTGGCAGACGCCGTCCGAAAGAAGCTCACGCACCGCCCGCTCGGCAAAGGCCCGGTCAAAATCGGCTTCAATAAGATAAACCTTTGCCGTCAGAACGCTTTCGACTGAAACAATCCCAAGCTCGCGGATATCGTCAAGCGACGCCTTGCCGTGCACATCGGCAAAACCTCTGCTGCTGGAAACCTCAATTCGCCACTGCTTCACGACCTCTCCTGCCGGTTAAACTCACTTAGAGCATCTAACATAAAGACACGGATTTTCAGGGGTATTTTTAGACACTGATTAACACAGATTAACACTGTTTTATTAAAATTCATTTCTCTGTGTCCTCTGTGAACTCGGAGCCTGCCACCGCGCAGGCGGGGGGCTAAATTCCTTTTTGTTAGGGTCTTTTAATTTCCGCTTCTACAGGCGGATTATCTTATCCATAAACTGCTAAAAAGTGAACAGGGAAACCCAAAAGACAAAAGTAAAATTCACAACAGCCGCACCGCGAATTAAAACAGTTCCCTTTTCCCTATCTTGTATCGAATCAGTTCCT
>JBGSSG010000034.1:0-6894 GCA_041737185.1 Anaerohalosphaeraceae bacterium | reverse complement strand
GGCCGCCGTTCGCAAGCTGGTCAAGGCCGGGGGCACGGTGCTTGGCTCAGCGCCGGACCGGTCGCCGAGCAACCGGAATTTCCCCAGGTGCGACGCGGATGTACGCCGGCTCGCCGCTGAATTGTGGTCGGCGAAATCGGTCGGCAAGGGACGCGTGTTTGGCAGTTTGGACCTGCCCGAAGCGCTGCGGCGGCTCGCGACGCCGCCAGATGTGGAATGCCCGGATGGAATTTTGTGGAAGCACCGCCGCGAAGATGAGATGGACATTTATTTCGTCTCGAACCAGCGGCCCATCGCACGCACCGAAACACTTTCCTTCCGCGTCGCCGGGCGCAAACCCGAGTTGTGGCGGCCGGACAGCGGACGTGTCGAGTCAGCAGTGTATGATTTGGACCGCGACCGCGTGCGGGTAACGCTGCAACTTGACCCGGCTGGTTCGGTGTTTGTGGTCTTTCGCCAGAAGACAAAGCAGGGTGTGACGGCGAAAACGCCGCCGGACGCCTGCGGGCTGGAAATTCGCCGCGCCGTTTATGGAACGGAGAACGCGACAGAGACGTTGGATGTTACCGCCCAACTTGCCGCCGGCGTCCGCAATGGTCAGTTGACCTTGTTGGTTGACAACGCCACCTTCGGCAGCGACCCTGCCTTTGAAAAGGCTAAACAGTTGCGCGTCGAATATGTTGTCAACGGGAAGCCCGGCACATTGGCAGTTCCGGAAAACGAGTGGCTGGCCTTGTCGGCGGGAACGGAGGTCAGCGGCCCGTGGGAGGTGAGTTTTGAACCCCGGCTCGGCGGGCCGGCGGACACGGTGTTATTTGAGCGATTGGAAGACTGGACCAAACGCACGGAGCCGGGAATAAAGTATTACAGCGGCCCGGCGGTTTATCGGAAACAATTTGAACTGCCATCCTCCGGCGGTCCGGTTTGGCTGAATCTGGGCGTAGTGAATTCGATTGCGACCGTGCGGCTGAACGGAAAAGAAATGGGCATCCTGTGGAAACCGCCTTACGGTCTGGAAATCTCATCGGCAGCCAAAACGGGGGCAAACCTGCTGGAAATCGAGGTGGTAAATCCGTGGCTCAACCGGTTGATTGGAGACGAACAACCCGGCGTTTCAAAAAAAATCACCTCCGTCACATGCAAGGGATGGAACGCAAAATCAAAATTGCTGCCCGCCGGACTGATCGGGCCGGTATCCCTGGTTTCTATCCGTAAATTGTGAACAAGACGCTTGCCGGGCCGGGTCATTTCGATATACAATCGCAGCGGCAATGGACACAAATACGAAAAAACAGACTCTTCTGATTTCGGCAGGTCTGATTCTGCTGACTTTGCTCGCCTTTGAACCCGTGCGCCATAATGGTTTTGTAGAGTATGACGACGCCGGTTATATAACGGAAAATCGCAATATACAATCGGGCATCACATACCTATCGGTAATCTGGGCCTTTACCTCATTCCAGCAGGCCAACTGGCATCCGCTTACCTGGCTTAGCCATATGCTGGATATCGAACTTTTCGGACTAAACCCCGTCGGACACCATATCCATAACATAATTCTGCACACGATTTCGGCCGTTCTGCTGTTTTTAATCCTCAAACAAACAACCGGCAGCCTATGGCTTGGCGCATTTGTCGCGGCGGTCTTTGCGATACATCCGCTGCGCGCGGAATCCGTGGCCTGGGCCGCTGAGCGAAAGGATGTTCTGAGCGTATTGTTCTGGATGCTCACTATACTGGCCTACTTGTCATACACCCGCAAAGGAGGGGCGCTGCGATATACGCTTGTTATAGTCTGTTTCGCCCTTGGCCTAATGGCAAAACCGATGCTTGTAACTTTGCCGATAATACTTTTTGTTTTGGACTGGTGGCCGCTGAAACGGACGCCATTCAGTCCCGGTGCGGGCACAGGAGGCTGGAGGACTGCCTCGGTCAAGCGTCTGATTGCTGAAAAAATCCCGCTGCTGATATTGACCGCCGTCTCCTGCGTCATTACATATACGGCGCAAAATGCCGAAGGGGCTGTTACAGAATCGCTTAAGTATTTCATCCGCATACTTAACGCCGTTCACAGCTATGGAGCGTACATTATCAAAATTTTATGGCCCGCCAATCTTGCCGTACTGTATCCCTATCCGCATCCGGTATATCCGATGTGGCCGCCCACGATAGCTTTTGTCTTTCTTTTGCTGTGGTCTCTGTTTGTCTTTTTCAACCGGAAGAAACGGCCTTATCTGGCGACAGGCTGGCTGTGGTATATCATTACCCTTTTGCCCGTCGTCGGCCTGGTGCAGGTAGGATCCCAGACAATGGCGGACCGTTATACGTATCTGCCTTCGGTGGGGATTCTGATAATAATCGGATTTGCGGCAGATGAGTTGGCCGCACCGTGGAGATACCGGAAGATTGCGCTTGTGATATCCGGCGGCTTGATTTTATTCGCCCTGACGGCGGCCACACGAACACAATTAACTTACTGGAAAGACGGCGCCGCACTGTATGAACATACCATAAACGTAACCAAAGACAACGCCGTCATCTGCGATTATCTGTCGTCGAATCTTTTAAAACAGGGAAAAAACGAACTGGCCGGCAGGTATATTATAAAATCCCTCGAAATAGAACCGGATTCCGCCGAAGCCAATATGAATATGGCGTTCCTGCTGCTCTCTCAAGGCAGGATTGATGAGGCAATGAACCACCTCCGCAAAGTGCAGAAAATCAAACCGGACGAGACAAAAGTATATTATAATATGGGCGTCATTTTCGAAATCAGGAATCAGCCCCAGCAGGCCCTTGAGGCTTACCAGCAGGCAATCCGCTTGGACAAAACGCACTGGAAGGCCCTTGCCCGGGCCGCCGTCCTGAAAGAACGGCTGGGCCGGACGGACGAAAAAAAACAGCCGCAGTAAAACACCCCGCGGCTGTTCGGTGATTGAGTCGAGAGTCGAGAGTCGAGAGTTGTCAATTCTTTTTTTCTACAAAATCAGAACTCAAAACCCAGAACTACGAACTTTCCTAATCGTCAATCTTCTTGAGTTCTTGAGTTCTTGTGTTCTTGTGTTCTTACATACCTATATTCCTGAACCCAAATAGCGGTGTAGTATTAAACGTGTTTATCCGCTTACCCCGGCAAAATCAGGCCTTTTGCGACGAGGATTTTGTTTTTGATTTCATCGACAAGCTCTTTGTGTTCAAGCAGGTACAGCCTGGCGTTATCGCGGCCCTGGCCTAAGCGGAGCTGGCCGTAGTTAAACCACGCGCCGCTTTTGGCTATGACGCCGCACTCGGCGCCGAAGTCAACAAGGTTGCCCTCGTAGCTTATGCCGCTGTCGAACATAATATCAAATTCGGATGTCTTAAACGGAGCGGCAACCTTGTTCTTGACGACACGAGCGCGAACGTGATTGCCGATGGCCTCGCCCTTTGCGTCCTGTATGGTTGAGACCCTGCGAATGTCAATACGCACGGAGCAGTAGAACTTCAGTGCGTTTCCGCCCGTTGTGGTTTCGGGATTGCCGAACATTACGCCTATTTTCATTCGAATCTGGTTGATGAAGATTACGCAGGTTTTGCTTTTGCTTATCGCGCCGGTGAGCTTTCGCAGGGCCTGGCTCATCAGCCGGGCATGCAGGCCGACGTGAGACTGGCCCATTTCGCCGGCAAGTTCGGCAGCGGGTACAAGAGCGGCGACAGAATCAATGACAATAATATCGACCGCGTTCGAGCGGACCAGCATCTCGGTGATATCGAGGCCCTGTTCGCCGGTGTCGGGCTGGCTTATAAGCAAGCCGTTGACGTTAACGCCCAGTTTTCTTGCCCAGGTGGTATCGAGGGCGTGCTCTGCGTCGATAAAGGCTGCAACGCCGCCGCTTCTCTGGGCATTAGCGATTACATGCAGGGCCAGCGTCGTCTTGCCGGACGACTCCGGACCGTAAAACTCTACGACCCTGCCGCGGGGAATGCCGGCCCCGCCGAGGGCAATATCGAGAGACAGAGCGCCGGTGCTGATGCCGTCGATTTTCCGCGGCTTCGAGTCGTCCATTTTCATAATCGAACCTGCGCCGTATTGTTTTTCAATCTGGGCGATGGCACGCTCAAGGGCCTCGGTTTTCCCGGAAGCCGAGAGCGGTTTATTCTGAGTATCCACGAATTTTTTCTCCGCGGGCGACGTTTTGGAAGAAACTTCTTTTTTCTTTGCAAACCTTGACATAAATCCGCTCCTTGTCGTTGAAAAAGTTATTTAAGTTGCACCCGAAAGACCGGGTGATATGACGGTCCAGCCGAAGACAGCCGGCTTTCAAACAAAACAACCGAATCGGCCTGGCAACTGCCGAACCGCTCGGATGAAATCGCTTCAATTTTTTCGCCGATGTCTTTGCCCGCCGAGGCATTTTTTATCCGGCACAGCGTCAGGTGTCCTGAAAACTCTCTGTTTTCCTCGGGCCAGCCGGCCCGGGCAAAGGCCTTTTGCAAGTCCGCACAAAGAGCTTTCAGCGCCGCATTGTCGGCGACCCCGGCCCATACGACTCGCGGCGGCCGGCCGAAAGTTCCAACACCCGCTATTTCAATGTCGAAAGCCTTATGGTTTTGCACGGCGGTTTCTATAAGCCGGCAGACCTCGGTCAGACGATTGTCGTCCACCTGACCCAAAAAAACAAGGGTCAGATGGGTATTTTCCGACTCGACCCATTTGACGAACCCTTCGGGCAGATGCAATTGGCCGCCAAGCCGACGACGGGCCTGCTCAATCCTGTCTCGAATCGTCTTGTCAATCTCGATAGCCGCAAACAGCCGCATCCGGTCGATGGCCTCCTTCCCCGTCAGAACTGCGTAACGCGACGCAAATAGTCAAACCGCTCATCTACGGCGCTTCGCGCAATGTTTTTTATACCGTGGATAGAAAAGTCTCCTATGGTGAACGAGGCGACAACCGTGCCATAGACCATCGCATTGCGCAGGCTGATTGCATCCACGGTGCCTTCCGCAGCCAGATAACCCATCAGACCGCCGGCAAACGAATCGCCGGCGCCTGTCGGGTCAATTACCACCGGCGTCGGGTAGGCTGGCAGAATAAAACAGTCGCCCTGCTGGTTGTACATCATCGACCCGTGCTCGCCCTTTTTTACAATCACGACCCGCGGCCCCATATCAAGGATGCTTTTTGCGGCGGTAACGAGATTCCGCTGCCCGGTGAGCAGTTTGGCCTCGCCGTCGTTGAGAATGAGCATATCAATCTTGTCCAGCAGTTCGCAAAGGTCGTCATTGGCGGTGGTAATCCAGTGGTTCATCGTGTCGGCGGCGACAAAAGAAGGATTGCCGAGCTGGTCCAGCAGCTTCATCTGAAGGCTTGGCGCGGTGTTGGCAAGAAAAACGTACTCGCAATCGCGGTAGCTTTCGGGAACACTGGGCGGCGATTCTACCAGAACATTAAGCTCTACAGTCTCGGTGTTGGCCTGATTCATATCGCCTTCATAAGAACCGCTCCAGCGGAATGTGCGGCTTCCCTTGCGAACCTCCAGACCCGCAAGGTCAACTTTGCGGTCCTGAAAAATCTCCCTTAAATCAAACGGAAAATCATCCCCTATCACTCCGAGAAACTTAATCTCCGTAGTAAAAAAGCCTGCGCCCATAGTAAAATGCACGGCAGAGCCGCCTACGCAGTCCTGGTTAAAACCGTACGGCGTCCTCACACTGTCAATCCCTATAGAACCTGTTACCAGCAATGACATAGTTTTAAGTCTCCCTTGGGCCCTGCTGTTCCTCCTGCGAGCCGAATTTATCTAATGTTTGCGCAATTCTTTTCAGCGTTCGTTCTTTGCCGAGCAGCGATACCGCGTCAAAAATCGGCGGACTCACGGTATTGCCGCATATCGCTACACGCAGCGGCTGGGCCACCTTGCCCAGACCAACCTGCCGATGCTCTGCCAGCGAGCGGAGCATCTGTTCGACCGCCTGCGGACTTAACGTATCAAGCCCTTTCAACTGCTCGACAATGACCGTAAGGATAGCCAAACCGTCGCCTTTGAGCAAGACCTTTTTGACCGACTCGGGGTCGTATTCAATCGAATCGTCGGCAAGGAACGCAAAACGCGTCTTCTGCTCAATCTGCTCGAGAGTCCTTGCGCCTTCGTTGATTCGCAAAATGTACTCAAGCAGTACATCATCAGCGCCTGCCACGGGCGAACTGACCGCCTCAAGATATCGGCGAAAATGCCCCTTGAGAATCTCAGGCGGGCACACTTTGATATGTTCGGTATTGAAGGCAGACAGTTTTTTGCGGTCGAAAAGGCTGTTGCTTTTGCCAACCCGCGAAAGGTCGAACGAACCAATCAACTCATCGACGGTCATAATTTCGCGTCCGTCGCCGGGATTCCAGCCCAGAAGCGAAAGAAAATTAACCATCGTTTCCGGCAGGTAGCCGCTCTTGAAGAAATCCACGATGTTGATTTCCGGAAGACGTACGCCGATACAACCGGCCATCGCGTCCACCGCCGGCATATCCGGAACAGACCGGCCAGACAGGAAACTCTCCAGCTCTTCGCTGCTTATACCGCCGGCGCAGGCCAGCTTGTGCCTGTCGATTCCCTCCATCGCCGATATCGCATCCCGCAGGACGTTGGGACGTTCGCGTTTGGACAGTTTGCCTCCGCTTTCGCTCACCGTAACCGACATATGCGCATACTGCGGCACACGAAATCCCAGCGCCTTTTGCAGCAGTTGATGACTGGGCGTATTCATCAGGTGCTCCTGGCCGCGAAGGACGTGAGTAACCCCCATCAATTCATCGTCCACTACTACGGCGAAATGATACGTCGGAAAACCGTCGCTTTTTATTATGACAAAGTCGCTTATATCGGCAGCGTCAAATCGCACCTGCCCGCGTATGAGGTC
>JBGSSG010000399.1:0-5963 GCA_041737185.1 Anaerohalosphaeraceae bacterium | reverse complement strand
TAGTGCTTAGGATTTTTACCATAATACTGTTCTCAAAATTACTTGCGCTGTAGTATTAAGTATCGACAAGCAGAGAGTAAATTGTTAACTTTACAGGGCTGGAAAATTTTCGATTGATTCTTGAGGGACTGCGGCAAACCGGATATAATCCGGCTGATTATTATTTTACGGGAAATACCTATGAAAAATTTAATTTTGCGGGTTTCGTCATTTTTGGCGGTCGCCCTCATTTTTTCCGGCTGCGCGGCTAAGCCCGCAGTCTCGCCCGGGCCGATGTGTCTTGAGGGAATCAGCCAGGCACAACTTATGAAAACCGCCGAACAGGTACTTGAGAATATGTGCTTTCAGCTTGAAAAATACGATACTGACGCCGGCTATATCCGTACCAGACCCCTGCGAGCGGGGCAATTCTTCGAACCCTGGCGGAGCGACAACATATCAGGCGGGGATGTTGCAGAGGCGAATCTGCAAAGCCTGCAGCGGCTGGCCGAACTGCACTTTACCCCGCAATCCGCCGCGGTGTGCATCGAATGTTCGGTTCAGGTCAGAAGACTTTCAATACCCCCGGAGCCTCTGCGAGGAATGGCTTTTGCCGCCGGCCTCTACGCCGAGAGCACGCGAACCAGTCAGTCTCTTCGGCTCGAACCCGGACAGAGCGAAAAAATTGACTGGGTCGATCTTGGTTATGACCGCAACATCGAGGCACGGATTTTAAGCAAAATAAAACAACGGGTTCAGAAAACCAGATAGAGGGGCGTCTATGAAGGTTTTGGTATGCGGCGGGGCGGGATACATCGGCAGCAATATGACCGAACTGCTGGCTCGACAGGGGCATCAGCCTGTGGTTTTGGATAATCTAAGCAAAGGTCATCGCTCGGCGGTCAAAACCGCAGAGTTTGTTAAAGGGGATTTCGGCGATTTCGATTTTACCGTGGATGTGCTTAAAAAGCATAACATTGAGGCGGTGATGCATTTTGCGGCGTTTATCGAGGTCGGCGAGTCGGTCCAGCAGCCGCTGCGGTATTATGACAACAACGTCAGCCGGACGCGCACACTTCTTGCGGCGATGGAAGCGGCGGGGGTGCAGAAGTTTGTCTTCAGCAGCACCGCGGCGGTCTATGGGATGCCCGACGAGATTCCGATTACCGAAGATACGGCCAAATCGCCCATCAATCCTTATGGCGAAACCAAATGGGCCGTGGAGCGAATGTGCCATTTTCAAAGTCAGACCGGCAGATTGCGCTACGCTGCGCTGCGGTATTTCAACGCCTGCGGGGCGGGATTTAATGCGACGCTCGGCGAAGACCATCGGCCGGAGTCCCATTTGATTCCACTGATTATTCAGGCGGCGATGGGAAAACGCGAGAACATAAAAATATACGGCACGGATTATCCGACGCCCGACGGAACCTGCGTCCGCGATTATATCCACATCGAAGACCTGGCTAAGGCGCATCTGCTGGCGCTGGCGAAATTGGACGGTCAGGCCGAGATGGTCTATAACTTAGGCAACGGCAGAGGATACTCCGTTCGACAGGTGATTGAATGTGTTCGTAAAGTGTCGGGCAGGGATTTCAAAGTCGTGGAAACGGCGAGTCGTGCCGGCGACCCGCCGGTGCTGACCGCCGAGGCGGGCAGGGCAAAAAAAGAACTCGGCTGGAAGACAGACTATCCCGAACTTGAAAAAATTGTGGAATCCGCCTGGAAATTTCACACGCAGCGCCCCGGCGGCTATGAGAATTGATAATGGAAAGGATTGATAATGGAACTCCTGATAGGTTTTGACATAGGGGGAACAAATCTCAAGACGGGCCTTTTCGATAAGCAGTTAAACCTGCTGGTAAAGGATAACCGTCCGAACCCGACGGACCTTTCCGCCGATTCTATGGTCGAGCATATTGTCCGCTGCGGCAAAGATATCCTCGCTCAAAACGGATACTCGGCAAAAGACCTCAGTGCCGTCGGCATAGGCTGTCCGGGGGCGATTGACCTGAAAAACGGCGTAGTAAGGGCTGCGCCGAATCTGCCTTTTCGCAACCTGCCGCTGCGGGATATGGTCAGCCGAAAGCTCAGCGTGCCGGCCGTCCTCGAAAATGACGCGAACGCCGCTGCCTGGGGCGAATTTGTCGTCGGCGCCGCTAAGGGAGTTTCCGATATGGTCTTTTTTACTCTCGGCACGGGCATAGGCGGGGGGGTTGTTTGCGATGGAAAACTCATCCGCGGCTTTGCGGGCGAGGCGGGCGAACTGGGGCATATCATTATCTATCCAGACAGCGACCGCCTCTGCGGCTGCGGCCAGAGGGGCTGCGCGGAGGCCCACGCCTCGGCAAACTCCACCGCGGCAATCGCGAATGAACGGCTCGCAAAAGGGGCCGATTCTTCTCTTGGGCAGATTTTCAGGAAGAAAGGACAGGTAAGCTGCAAAGACGTATTTGAACACGCCAAAAAAGGCGACGCGCCGGCGATGGATGTCGTGGACGGAACCACGAAAGCGCTGGGCCTTTTGTGTGTCAATATGCTGCATGTAACCCAGCCGCAGCGGATTGTCTTTGCAGGCGGAATGATTGCTGCGGGCGATTTTCTTCTTAATAAAATCCGTCAGCAGTTTGACAAATACATCTGGACGATGAAGAAAGAAAACCTCGAAATCTGTTTTGCCGCACTCGGCGAAGACGCCGGCATTTACGGCGCCGCCTCTTTGTCCTGCGATTTGTTATGATACTTTTCGCAGGGAGGGGATATCTTTTAGACATAAATCAATTCCGGTTCGATGAATTTCCTTTGCCTTTGGCGACAGGTTTCACAATAATATGCAAAACAGAAAACGTTCAATTTTTGGTTTTTGGAACGTTGGCTTGAAGGAAGAAATGAGATGACCGGCAAAGAATTCATTAACAGAATGGCAAACGGGGAATCTGATATTATCCAGATTCTTCTGGATATTCTTTCCAAAACAGGCTCGCGTTATTGCCTGATCGGAGGACTTGCCGTGAATGCTTACGTTGAGCCGGTTGTGAGTCTTGATCTGGATATCGTCGCGGCTGTGGAAGATGTCGGGGCTATTTGCAAAGCGGCGAAGGAATGCGGCTTAAAGGTTGAGCAGTTTGAGCACAGTGTTAACATCACAGGCGTCGGCTCGGACTTGCGGATTTGGCTTCAGACCGACCCGCGGTATCAGAAATTTGTTTCCATCGCCGACGGCAGGAATGTGCTGGGTTATGCGATGAGGGTCGCACGGGTTGAAGATGTCTTGCAGGGCAAAGTCTGGGCATATATGGATAAAACCAGACGCAAGAGCAAGCGGCAAAAGGATTTGGCCGATATCTTTCGCATCGTCGAAAAGTTCCCCCAGCTTGAAACAACACTACCACAGACCGTTCGGGAAGAACTGAACAGGTAAGACAAGGCCGCGAGCAGGGAACTCGTCGCAAAGGGATTCTTTATCATCGTATCCACAAGCGAGGATAATCAAATGGCCAAATGGGAATACAAGATAGTCCGAATCAACACCGCCGGCAGCAATACGATCCAAGTGAACGAAAAAACACTGAATGCCGTGGGGCAAGACGGATGGGAATTGGTAGCAGTAATAGATTTCTGCGGCTTTTACGCATATCTGAAAAGAAGGAAAGACTAATTTTCTATGCAATGAGTATCGACTCCAGGAGTCGGGGAGATCGGCAACATTTCATTTAATGCCCCGCTGCGGAAGCCCTGTAAATTTCAGGTTTGTGTTCACAGCCAAAGGATGGTATAATCAAGTAACGTATGGCCAAACCAAAACCAATTATGAACTATCGTTTGACGGAGCACGCTAAGAAAGAAATGGTTCGCCGCCAAATCAGTATCGACGATATAGCCAAGGTACTGGCAGCGCCGGAGCAAACTGAAACCGTGCGACAGGGACGCAGCGTCTGTCAGTCACGTATCGAAGCGGGTAAACCGCCTAAAAGATACCTGCTTCGAGTTTTCGTTGATACAGACCGACAGCCGGCGGAAATTGTAACGGTTTATCGCACCAGCAAAATAACGAAGTATTGGAGATTGGACAAATGAAGGTTGCTTACGACCAACAAACAGATACGTTAACCGTGATTTTCACCGAAACTCCGGTAGCTGAAAGTGATGAGGATAAACCCGGTGTCATTCTGGACTACGATGAATCCGGCAATTTAGTATCCTTGGAAATACTGGATGCATCGCTTCGAGTGACGGGGCCGACTCGGATTGAGTATCAAGTTGCCCAGACACCGACATAAGCGGATTTGCGTTTTTATGTCGGCAAAAGGCATCTGTTAATCTTTTCCGCTTTTCGACAATACCTCATTCATCGAACCGCTGCGGAAGCCCTGTAAGTCCAGTGTTATGTATGTAAAGCCGAGCTTTTTGAGGTCCTCGGCGATTTGTTTTCGGACAGTGTCGGGGGCGATTTTGGCAAATTCTTTGGGGTTGATTTCGATGCGGGCGATATCGCCGTGATGGCGGACGCGAAATTCGACAAAGCCAAGACCCCTTAAAAAATCTTCGGCCTGTTCGACTTGTTTTAATTTTTCCTCCGTGATTTCCAGCCCATACGCCACGCGGCTGGCAAGGCAGGGCGAGGCCGGCAGGTCTGCCGTCGGTAGATTCATTTGCCTGCTTAATTCTCGGATTTCAGCTTTGGTCAGGCCGACATCCAGCATCGGCGACAAAATTCCAAAGGCCCTGGCGGCTCGACTGCCGGGCCGAAAGTCTTCCTTGTCGTCGAAATTACTTCCGCAAAGGACATACTGTATTTTTTCCTGTTTTGCCTTATCCGTCAGAAGTTTGTAAAGCCTGCTTTTGCAGTGGAAACAACGGTCGGCCTTGTTTGACCTGTAGGCGGGGTCGTTCAACTCATCAAGGGGGATTTCGGACAGTTTTACGCGCATCGCAGCGGCCAATTCCCTGGCCTGTTTGAGCTGATGTGCCGACAGCGATGGACTTACGGCGATACAGGCGAGCACATTTTCTCTCCCAAGGCAGTCCGCCGCCGCCTTTGTCAGAAAAACGCTGTCAACCCCCCCGGAATACGCAACCAGAACCCTGCCCGTATGTGTAAGAATGTTCTGAAGATTTTTATACTTGTTTTTAATGTCCATAAAAACAAACAGATTCCCAATCGGTCCGCCCGAACGCGTATTATCCACATCCCCGCACAGCCGATGGAGGGATTTGAACCCTCAACCCCGGCTTTACGAAAGCCGTGCTCTACCGTTGAGCCACATCGGCATAAGGGGGAAATCATAGCCGCAACGATGTTTTTTGTAAAGCATTTTCCCTGCCGGGCCTGTAATCGTCGCGGCGGGGGCGATTTCCCCCTGCAATTGTATTAATGGAATCCACAAAACACTTTACAAGCCCGTCGATTCAGGATATAAAAAGACCAGAGGCAGACAGACCATCTAACCGGAGCATCGGTCGAAAAATGAGCTTAGATAACTTTTTCAACCCCAGAACAGTTGCGGTGGTAGGGGCCTCCCGGCAGCATGGAAAGGTCGGCTACGAGGTACTTAATTCGCTCGTTCGCGACGGTTTTCCCGGGCAGATATTCCCCGTAAATCCCTCCTGCGACCGGATTGCCGACTTGCGGTGCTACCCCAGCCTCTCAGCCATCGGAGAGACGCCGGACCTGGTGGTAATTGTCGTGGCCTCGAAAGGCGTTCCCTCCGTCGTACAGGAGTGCGTCAACCTCGGCGTAAAGGCCGCCATTATCATTTCTTCCGGCTTCAAAGAGGCCGGCCCGCAGGGAGCGGAACTTGAACGGTCGATTCTCCGAATCGCAAAGCCCGCCGGCCTTCGCTTTCTCGGTCCAAACTGCATAGGCGTTATGGCTCCTGCGGCCAGATTGAACGCCAGCTTCGGCGGAGAACTGCCGGAATCCGGAAACATCAGCTTCTTCTCACAGTCAGGCTCGCTTTTAGCGGCATTCGTCGATATGGGCA
>JBGSSG010000342.1:0-2059 GCA_041737185.1 Anaerohalosphaeraceae bacterium | reverse complement strand
GGCGTTGATCTTCTCGTTGGCCCGAAACAATTCCAGCGGCGAGGCAGCATCGTATTTTTCGTCGTCTAACAGCATCTTCACTTCGCTGCCGTAATGCAGCACCAGCTTGGACACCAGCGTGGAAGGCCGCACATGAAATCCGCGGTATTGCGGAACCGACACCTCAATCTGGCCGATCTCGGTGTAACGCCGCAGCATATCCTGACAGAGCAGCTCAGCACAGGTTAGGTATTGAGAGACAAAGTAGAGCGAATAATTGATCAGCAGTTCCAGCAGCTCTCCCGATTCGACCAGCCGCTTGCGTCCCTGCGGAATCTTCTGGGCCGACGGGCCGGTGTGTCGCTCGTAATAATGGGCGATATCCTTAGACGTTCGCAGCAGGTGCAGAACAACGCTGATGTGCCCTCGCAGCACCGGCAGGTATTGGTCAAGCACCTCGGTTTCCGTCGTCGAAACATAGGTATCGTACAGCGACTGCAAATTGTGAAATCGCAGTTCCAGTGAGCGGAGCTTTTCTTCACTGATCAGGCCGGCTGGATTGGCGAGGATGATTTTAATATCTGTCTGCTTTTTCGGCAGCGCCTGCTTGCCTTCGGCGGCGAGATTCAAAAATGCGGTGGCCAAAAGCGACACGGTGGCCGAGACCGTTTCGATCTTGCGAATCGCCAAATCGTGCGGCAGCCGACCGACGAGGAGCTTTTCGACAAAAAATTCATCGTCATCGATCATTTTCGGGACGGGAAGTTTAAGTGCGTGTGCCTCGTCAACCAGACGCCGTGTTGCCCCCCGCAAAATTTGCTCGGTAAACCCCAGCGCCGCATCGGTGGCCGCGGCAAAGTCCTGTTCCACGGGCAGCAGCCGATAATGTGGAATGCCGTGCTGGATGTGAAGCAGTTCGTAACTGACGTTTGAAAACAGCTTTATCGAAGCGGTCAGAGATCGGAAACGCCCCCATACCGAGTTGTTCCTGGCGCCGTAAGAGTCGAGCAATTCCTCCATTTGCGTCGCATGGGAGAGCAGCTCCCCCAGCAGCGGACGGGTCAGAACATGCTCACACTCCTTCTGCCGGGCCAGAAACGCCGCCTCTCGCAGATAGGCCAACGACCGCTCAGCAATCAGAGTTTTGAAGTCCTCATACGATATTGTTTGTGGGGTCATAGGTTACTTTGGCACCAAAAAAATATAAAAATTCGTCGTTTTTTGTAAAAAGGTCTCTTAGACTCTTACCTTTTTCGGCTCTTTACCCGGTTCAATTTCGTATTTTACCCAAAATTTTTAAATATTCAAGACTTCTCTGATGTTCTTTGGGAAATAGCCAAACTATTAGAGTGGCTTCTTTTACGTCGAAACGGTACACTATAACGGTCATTGTCAAATACTTATAAAAGTTCGATAAAAACAGAGATGTGCCGCGTATGTCAAAGAAAAAGCACCCCGCCCCGGGGCGTTTGCCCAAGGGATTGACGCTCCTCTATGAGGACAAGGATATTCTCGTCGTCGATAAACCGGCCGGGATGTTGACGATGGGAACCGATACCCGCAAGACGGGGACGGCCTACTACCTCTTGACTGATTATGTCAAAAAAGGGGTTGTAAAGTCCCGAAATCGGATATTCATTGTCCACCGTCTGGATCAGTGGACCTCCGGCGTACTGCTGTTTGCCAAAAGCGAGTTGGTCAGGGACCGGCTCAAAGACCAGTGGAAGCAGACAGAGAAGAAATATCTTGCCATCGTACACGGCCACTGGCCTCTAAAGGAGGATGTTTTGACCTCGTATCTGGCCGAAAACAAGGCGTATGTGGTCTATTCCACAAAAGACACCGAAAAAGGCAAGTTGGCCCAGACCGCCTACAAGGTCCTCGAAGAGATCGGCCCGTTTAGCCTTCTGGAAATTACGCTGATCACCGGCCGCAAGAATCAAATCCGGGTACAAGTGGCCGATCGCGGCCACCCGGTCGTTGGTGACAGAAAATATGGGCAGACCGACCGAGACGGCTTTGACCATCTCCTGCTGCATTCACGGTCAATCTCCTTTGCCCACCCTACTACCGGCCTGCC
>JBGSSG010000328.1:0-7505 GCA_041737185.1 Anaerohalosphaeraceae bacterium | reverse complement strand
GTTTCGGTCATAAAAATTTTCGATTTTTCAGCATCGGTTCTGATGGTCAATAAAAATCAGTCCGTATTCGTTGAAACGGTTTTTTGTTTGATGCCGGGGGTTTGTCGGTTTGGCCGGGGTGGATTTTATGCCGATGTCGATTAAGTGCGTGGTGCAATTGTCCGAAATTGTCAGGGCCGGGATAAGGCGATTTACTGAAGCGGGAAAGACGATTTTGGAGGTTATTTTCAATGGGACAGTTACAGGAGCGGCGTGCCGAGCCGAGACTTAGGTACAGTTGGCCGGTGTGGTTTGCGGAGGATTTCGTGGAGGAGTTGACGCAGGGGCAGATGATAGACTTAAGCAGCAGCGGGGCGGCGTTCAGTTGTTATGCGGACAGTTGTCCCTGTCCGGGCGAGGAGATTACGGCCAGGTTCAGCGTGCCGAGATATCGAGGCGAACATTCGTTTGACCTGGCGAATTTTATACGTCAGGGTCGGATTTGCCGGGTTGACTCGTTAAGTCCGTATGTTCGCCGGGTAGCGGTTCAGTTTGCCGAGCCTTTACCGTTTCACCCTGCCGACGAAGAGCGGCATATGAGTTGTTCGGAGGAAGAGGTGGTTTTGTCGGCAAACTGACTTATCCCATCCCAAAAGAAGAAGCCAGCCTGAGTACCCTGTCTGCAATTTGCAGGCGGGGTTTTTTATTGGCGGAATTTTTTTGCGTTTTTCGGATGGGGGCTGTAGTATGGATAAGCGATGGAAAAGGGATTTGTGCATATATATACGGGGGACGGCAAGGGGAAGACCACGGCTGCGTTTGGACTTGCGCTGCGAGCGGTCGGTCACGGTGCGAAGGTTCTGATATACCAATTTTTGAAGCCCAGTTCGCTGGATTTGGGCGAGCGAAGCGCGCTGCAGCGTGGTGTGGAGGGGATAACGGTACGTGCGCTGGATGAGCCGTGGGATATGTTTGAATCGATGGGCAACAAGCCCGGTCTTGAGCGTGTAAAGAAGGCGATAGCGAGAACACTTCGTGAGGTGGAAACGGCAGCGCATGAGAAGTATTTTGACGTTATTGTACTGGATGAGATTGTTTTTTGTTATGCGCGAGGATTGGTGTCTTTGGACGATATCAAGCGGATTATTTCCAGCCGGGATGCGGGTGTCGAGATTGTATTGACCGGCCGGGGGGCGACGCCGGAGCTTATCGCGATGGCGGATCTGGTTACGGAGATGAAGCAGATTAAGCATCCCTTTGAGAGGGGCGTAAAGGCCAGACGGGGGATAGAGTTTTAGAGGGGCGTGGGGCGTACAAGGAATCGGCACAAGAGAAATGAAGAAAGTATCGGTAATAATCTGTGCGGCGGGGGCGAGCGCCCGTTTTGGCGGGGACAAGAAGAAGCCCTTTGTGGAGCTTGGCGGCCGGGCGGCTTTTTTGCGCAGTATAGAGTGTTTTTCGCAGCGCAAGGATGTTGTGCAGACGATTCTGGCGGTTGCGCCGGAGGCAGAGGAGTTTGTCCGGCTCAAGTGGGGACCGACGCTGAGTTTTTATGGTGTGCAGCTTAGTCTGGGTGGGGCGGAGAGGGCGGAGACGGTGGCGGCGGCGATTGAAAAGGTGGACAGTGGGGCGCAGTTGATAGCCGTTCACGATGCGGTTCGCTGTTGTCTGACCCAGGAGTGGATAGACCGTGTGTTTGAGAAAGCGGCTGCGACGGGTGCGGCGATACTGGCCTGTCCCGTGAACGGGACGCTCAAGAGGGTTTGCGGAGGGTTGGTTGCCGAGACGGTGGACCGTGCGGATTTGTGGGAGTCGCAGACGCCGCAGGTGTTTGAGGCGGGTCTTCTAAGAAAGGCGTACGCGAATCTGAAGAAATTGCGCGCGGACGGTATTACCGACGACGCGATGCTGGTAGAAGCCCTTGGTCATAAGATAGCCGTTGTGGAGGCGGACTTTACCAACCTCAAGATAACCCGTAAAAGCGATGTTCCGATAGCCGAGGCCATTCTTGGGTCTCGTCCCAAGCCCAGGCCCGAAGGTCCGACAGGGCCGTATATAGAGGCCCAGTGGTAGTACTACAGCGCAAGTAATTTTGAGAACAGTATTATGTTAAAAATCCCAAGCACTAAATCCGAAATTCTAAACAAACCTAAAATTCTAAATAAAAATGACCAAAACAATGCCGCTGGCAAACGGCAGTCTTGTTTGGAACATTTGGATTTTGGTTATTCAGGTTTGTTTAGGATTTAGATATTAGGATTTAGGATTTAACTCCATATAATCAAACAGATTATAGCTTACAAGCAAGATGTTAGTTGCGATGTAGAGGTATTTTGGCGAGTAAATAATTTAGTGCGGTGCGTACTTGACAGGCGGGGCAAAGGCGGTATCCTTAATAGGTCGGAAATCAAAAGTTAAATGAGAAATCAGCCTGACGGCTGATACTGATTGTTTCAGTAATGAAAGGAGCACAGGATGTTTAAGATAAAGGTTTTGTCGGCGGCGGTGGTGATAGGGCTGATAGCGGGCTGTTATAAGCCAAAGGTGGATGATGCGCATCTGCTTATAAGTCCGGACAATGCGCAGCTTATGGAGACGCAGGGTTATCTTGCGCCGCAGGCGGGCGAGGCGGACGCTGTGGAGCGGCTGGCGTCGGCGCGGGACGCGTATCTAACGGCGTTGCGCGAGCTGGTGGGATACTATCGCGGCACCGGCAACGCGACGAAGGTTCGCTGGGCGGAGAATGAGCTTAAGGGCCAGATGCAGGCAGCGCAGTATCGTTATCTTATGCCGGGCGAATGGGTCGGCGGTCAGCTCCAGGCGACCAATGCGATACCTGCGGCCGATACGCTGTACAAGGATGCGATGAAGCTGTACCAGGATGCCGGGGGGTATTTTGTGGTAATAGATAACGACAAGTTCAGGGAGTCGCTGCGGCTGTTTAACAAGGTGATAAGCGATTATCCCAGCAGCGACAAGATAGACGACGCGGCATACCGTGCGGGCAGGATTTATGAGCATTTCAAGGATTATGAGCTTGCAGCGGTGTTTTATCAGAGGTGTTTCCAGTGGAATGAGAAGACCACGTTTCCGGCGCGTTTCCGGGCGGCGTACGTGATGGACAACCGTCTTAAGATGCGGACGGAGGCTCTGAACCTTTACAGGCTGTCGGTTCAGAAAGAATCAAGGTATGAGAACAATATGGACTATGCCAAAATACGTATAACACAGCTTACCGAGGCAAAACCAGTGGAAGGCGGGTCGGAGCCGGTACTGGACAAGGACTAAGATTTTTTTAGAGGTGTTCTACAAAGGCCTGCCGGCACAAGGCGGGCCTTTTTTTTATTTTTTATGGGCGTGTGCTGCCAGGTATGAGAGCGGATTTTGAACAAAGGCTGCTGGATGCGATTGCGGGCGAAGGTTTTCCGTCGGGCGGTGGTCGTGTACTGGCGGCGGTTTCCGGGGGTGCGGATTCTGTTGCGCTTGTCTGCGGGCTGGCGGCTTTGAGGGGCGAGCTTGGTATTGAGGTTGCAATCGGGCATATCAATCATCAGTTGCGCGGCAGGGATTCGGAGCAGGACGAGGATTTTGTGAAGGATTTGGCCAATCGGCTTGGTATTGAGGCGTATTTCGCCAGGGCGGCGGTTGCGATGGAGGCGCAACGGCTTGGCGAGTCGATGGAGACAGCGGGTCGTCAGTTAAGGCTTGCGGGGCTTGCGGATATGGCTAAGCGGAACGGCTGCAGGTACGTGGCGACAGGCCATCAGATGGACGACCAGGCGGAGACGGTTTTGTTTCGGCTGCTTCGGGGCACGGGGTATCGCGGTTTGTGCGGTATTTGGCCTGTCAGGGAACTTGAGGGGGTGATTTTTGTCAGGCCGATGTTGCAGATAAGGCGTACAGAGGCCCATGAGTATTGCAGCAAGAGGGGTATTGTCTGGCGGAAGGATGACAGCAACAGTGATGTGCGTATTCGTCGCAACTGGATTCGGCACAGGCTGTTGAGGTTTCTTCAGTCAGAAAGCGGCGCAGATATTGTAAAAGAGCTTGCCGGACTTTCCCGGAATTGCAGGGCGATGGAGGAACGGATTGTAGGTCTGGCGCGGAAGGTTTGGATGGAGTCGGTTTTGCAGGAGGATTCGGGGCGGGTGGTTTTAAGCCGAGCAGGGCTTGCGGATGCGGCCCGGCCTGTTGCGGCAGAGGTAATCAGGATGGGACTGGAGCGGGCGGGGTGCGGATTGCGGTATGTTAATCGAGAGCATTATCGAAATGTAATTGAATCGCTGCGGAGCGGGCGGGGTTGTGTTTGTCTGCCGGGGGGCTTTGAGGCATCGGTCAGCGCCGATGAGATTATTTTCAGCAAGACACAGCGAAAGCGGATAAGCGACTTTCCACAGGGCCAGGCGACGCTGGAATCCGGCCGGGAGGTTCGGTTTGGGCAGTGGCGGTTTGTGTGCAGGCTGCTGAAGGATGGTCAGTGGGATATTGAGCGATTTGCGGCGGGTAAGGACGGTTTTGTGGAGTGGTTTGATGCGGATGAGGTATTCGGTCCGGCAGTTGTCAGGGGTCGCCTGCGGGGGGACCGTTTTGTGCCGATGGGGATGTCGGCCCAGAAGAGGGTCGGCAAATTTTTGACCGACGCCCGGGTTGGGCCGGAGGTCAGGGAGAAGGTTTGTATTTTGGCCGATACGGACGGGATTTTGTGGGTTTGTCCCGTAAGGCGGAGTGAACGGGCAAGGGTGAACGAGGGGACACGGCGGGTGCTGGAGATACGTATCCTGCCGGTTTAGCTGGGGTTATGTGTTTTTGGGGCGGTTTTGGCGTAGAATCAGGTTCAGGCCTGTGCGGTCGGATTTGGGAATTCTGGCTTGACAGGGCGGCCCTGGGCGTCTAAATTGTCGGTTTCAGTTTGGCCGAGAAGCGGCCAAGGTACGTAAATGTTAAACACAGACAATTTAGGAGTGAAGCGATGGCGACAAAGGTAGCGATTAACGGTTTTGGGCGTATCGGCAGGTCGGTAGCCCGGATAATATTTGAGCGTAAGAGCAAGCTTGAGCTTGTTGCGATAAATGATTTGTCGGACGCGAAGAGTCTGGCGCATATGTTCAAATATGACACTGTATATGGGCCGTGGAAGGGGACGGTACAGGTCAAGGATGATGCGATTGTCATAAACGGCAAGGCGGTAAAGATTCTGGGGGTGAAGAATCCGGCGGAGCTTCCGTGGAGTCAGATGGGCGTCGAAATTGTGGTTGAATCTACGGGGATTTTCACTACGAAGGAATCGCCGAAGGGCGGCTATGGCGACCATATCAAGGCGGGGGCAAAGAAGGTTGTACTGACCGTGCCGGCCAAGGACGACATCGAGGCGATGGTTGTGCTTGGCGTCAATGATGACAAGCTCACGCCGCAGGTCAAGTTTGTGTCGAATGCAAGCTGCACGACGAATTGTCTTGCTCCGGTTGCCAAGGTGCTGCATCAGGCGTTCGGTATTGAAAAGGGTCTGATGACGACGGTGCACGCCTACACCAACGACCAGCGCGTATCGGATATGATTCACAAGGATTTGCGCAGGGCAAGGGCCGCTGCCGCCAACATTATTCCGACGACAACAGGCGCCGCCCGCGCGGTCGGCAAGGTTATTCCTGAACTGAAGGGCAAGCTGGACGGTTTTGCGCTGCGGGTTCCTGTGATAGTGGGCAGTTGTGTTGACCTTGTTGCGATTCTGGGCAAGGACGTTACGAAAGAGCAGGTTAATGAGGCGGTCAAAAAGGCTGCGGCCGGGCCGCTTAAGGGGATACTGGAATACTGCGACGAGCCGATAGTAAGCAGCGATATCATAGGCAATCCGGCTTCGAGCATATTTGATTCGCTGTGCACAATGGTAATGGACGGCAGGATGGTCAAGGTGGTAAGCTGGTACGACAATGAGTGGGGATACTCGAACCGTACAGTTGACATTATGGAGAGAATGGCCGGGAAGTAAGCGGTTGCTGCCGGCTTAGCCGGACGGAACGACTGAAAGAGGATAGACAAAGCCCGCGGCAGAAGCGCGCGGGCTTTTTTTAAGACGTTTTTTTTTCGACGATAACAGGAGGTCGAGATTATGGCAAAGAAAACAGTGGCGGATATTTCCTTCAAGGGGAAAAAGGTTTTTATGCGCGTTGACTTCAACGTGCCTATGGACGACAAGCAGAACATCACCGACGACGCCCGTATAAAAGGGGCCATCCCGACGATTCAGCACGTATTAAACGACGGCGGCAGCGTGATACTTGCCAGCCACCTGGGCAGGCCGAAAGGCGGAGCAAAGGAGCCTAAGTATTCCCTTGCTCCCGTGGCCAAACGGCTGGGCGAGCTGCTCAAAAGGCCCGTGCAGTTTGTCGATGACTGCGTCGGCCCGAAGGTCAAGCAGGCCGCTGCGAAAATGAAAAGCGGCGACGTGTTGCTGCTTGAGAATGTGCGTTTCCATAAGGAAGAGACTATAAAGGACAAGGAAGCCAAAGAGGACGCGCAGCTTCGCAAGGCCAAGGATGATTTTGCCGGGCAGCTTGCCGGGCTTGCGGATGTTTATGTGGATGACGCGTTCGGCACGGCGCATCGTGATAATGCGTCGATGTACACGGTGCCGATGCTGATGTCGGGCAAGAGCCGTGTGATTGGTTTCCTTATCGAGAAGGAGCTTAAGTTTCTCGGAGATACGGTGAACAATGCCGAGAAGCCGTTTGTGGCGATTCTGGGTGGAGCGAAGGTTTCCGACAAGATAAAGGTGATAGAGAATCTGATAAGGAAGGTGGACTGTATTCTGATAGGCGGCGCGATGGCTTATACTTTTTTCAAGGCTCAGGGCAGGAGCGTAGGCAAGAGTCTGTGCGAGTCGGATTTGGCGGACAAAGCAATCGCTTTACTTGAGCAGGCCCGCGAGGCAGGCTGTCAGATAGTTCTTCCTGTTGATACGGTGGCGGCAAAGGAATTCAAGGCCAATGCTGAGAATAAGGTAGTCGAAGGCGATATTCCGGACGGCTGGGAGGGGCTGGATATCGGGCCGAAGTCTCGTGAGCTTTTTTCGGCGAAGATAAAGACGGCCCGGACGATAGTATGGAATGGCCCGATGGGCGTTTTTGAGCTTGAGCCGTTCGATGCCGGTACAAAGGCGGTCGCTATGGCGGTCGCAGAGGCTACCGACCGAGGCGCGCGAAGCGTTATAGGCGGCGGGGACAGCGCAAGCGCTATTCAGAAGCTGGGTCTTGCCGAGCGGGTGAGTCATATTTCCACCGGCGGCGGGGCGAGTCTTGAGTTTCTTGAGGGCAAAAAGTTCAAGTGCCTGGATATTCTCGACGAGAAGTGATTAACAGAATATCAAACATCAAAAATAAAATATCAATCCGCCGTCGCTAAAGCTATGGCGGACAAGAGATACCGACAGCCCTTCGGGCTGGGATTTTTTTAACTGACGACTGAACGCTGGTATGAGATTGTAAGATGAACAAGCGCAGACTGCCGAAGGCCGGGACGTTTGAGATAGC
>JBGSSG010000325.1:0-5110 GCA_041737185.1 Anaerohalosphaeraceae bacterium | reverse complement strand
GGTCTAAAATCTGAAAAAAGCGGTCGTTGTCGGGTCGGAGGACGTCAGAACTTTGGGGACAAGGGGTTTCAAGGCTGTCCAAAAAAGCGGAGAGGATTTGTTTATTGAGTTGCTTTGCGGACAGCCCAAGACCCAGACGCTGGACGTAATGAGCGTTAAGAGTCTGCTCGAAATGACTTTCGACGGGCACAAGAAGCATCCTTTTTTTGCAGTAAAGGCACTCGCTTATGAGCGACAGTCCCGCATTGGCGATGACGCCGCGTCCCCTGGCAAGGTCGTTGAGGAAACCGTCGGTGCTGATTTTCTTAAAGACACAGTTTCCCTGTTTTCCCGCGTCGGCGAAGCCGTAGATAAAGAATTCCTGTCGCCCGAATAGGCCGAATGTCTCAATAAGCCGCTGCCTTATCCCGTCGTCCGGGTATGTTGAATAAACGGTAATATGCGGTTTTTCCTCAACCGTAATCTCAAGTACCGCCTTTCTCACCAGCGGCGGGGCCAACCTTGCTTTTGGATGTACGACAGGGATATTGAAAAAGTATGGGATAATGTAGGCCTGTGCGTTTATGCGGTATCCGCGCGTAACGATTTTGGCAAGCCAGCGGTCTTTTCTGCGTATCTGCACATCGTCAAGCCGGCACATAATAAGCAGGTGTTCGTTGTCGATAGCGATGCAGGGGATTTGATTTCTCCTGGCCCATGCGGCTGCAAACGGCTCAAAGTCGGAAAGCACAAGCTGCGGCCTGAACGACTCCAATCGCTTCCAGAGCATTCGGTTGAGCTTAAAACCGGCGGGATATCCCGCGATGTTTTGCCAGGCTGTCCGAACGTGAAGGAGTTTGCCATGTTTTTGGGCGAATGACAGGCCGAAGACCTGTTCGACCCGCCCGGGGAAAAGGGGCGAAAGATAATCCAGCGAGCGTCTTGAAGCGGCAATCAGAACATCGTGGCCGGCGCCGAGCAGCCGCTGACAAACAAGCTCAGCCCTGCTGCTGTGTCCGAAACCTTCTCCCGCTACTGCCAACAGTATCCGTGTCATATCGGCTATTATCAGGCCGGACGACCTTTTTTGCAAGACCCGCGGCTAAAGGTTTTTACGCACCACCGCTGCGGCAGCGAGTGTCTGGCTGATTTTGCCGTTCTCGTCGGTTACGGCCAGCACGATTCGCACGTTTCGGATAGCGGCAGGATCAGATGGAACGGTGGCGCGGTTAAAAGTCGCCGATGTAACATTCCGGCACAGAACATAGTCCGAATCGGTCAGGTCGTCGTTTGTGACAAGGTAGAGGATTCCTTCGTCGGGTTTGAATTGATAGGTGATGTTCTGACCCTGACTGTTGAGAAGGCTGCACTGCTGATTGTCGGGATCGCCTCCTGTCCCGATAACGGCCACGGCAGTTGCGGTGCGGAGTTCGGTGGTGATTCGCAGCAGGGCTGCGCGGGCGGTGTTCATTGTTTTGGATATGCCCTCGTTGGCTGTGTAGTTTTTGGCCGATGCGTCAAAGGCCACGGCCATGGCAGCCAGCAAAATTCCCATAATCATAAGGGCTATCAGCATCTCGACTATCGTAAAACCGCGTGTTTGTCTTTGCTTGTTCATTTTTTTCATCCTCCGGTTTTACTACAGTCTTGCCCGAATCCAGCTTGCCGAGCTTACGAGCCGGTTGTTTTTTGTTACGGCAACGCTCACACGGACCAGACTATTGTCGGCGACTGTTGTCTGTATCAGGTTGGCGGGGTTGACGTACCGAACGGTAATTGTCTGGGCAAAGGTCGAGAACTCAGGCATCTGGGCCCCACTGACGTCGATGGGAGGCTGATATTGCTGATTGTGCAGAGCCGGCAAGCCGCTGTAGCTGATTGTCGCAGTTCTCTCGCGGATTTCCTCAATCAGAAACTCCGCGGTGCTAAGGTCCACTCCGGCGGCATTGTTGAGCGTAAAGGCCCCGCTGGACGCGGCTAAGGCCGCGATTGCAAAGCCTATCAGAAGCGAGGCCAGCATCGCCTCGAGCAGAGTGAACCCCGCCGCAAAGGGGCGGTTTAAGATTTTTTTCCCGCTCATTTCAGTTTCCCCCTTAATTTGATGTAACCAGAGTGGACATCTTGAAGATGGGGAGAATGATGCTCATCGCGATAAAGCCGACAAGTACGCCCATCATTACTATCATCAGCGGTTCAATCATACTGGTTACGGTTTTAATGACGGTCTTAAGCTCTCTGGCATAGAAGGCCGAAATGTCCCTCAAAACATCGCTGAGTGTGCCGGATTCCTCGCCGGACTGAATCATCTGTACGACATTGGACGGCATCAGCTTATAATCGCCGAGGCTTGAGGCGATTTTCTTGCCCTGCCGAACGGCTTCATAGACGCCCTTCCACATATTTTCAAAAAGCATGTTTCCGGAAATCTGCGATGTGATGGAGATAGTGTCGAGAATAGGCACGCCGGCGTTGGTCAGAACGCCCATAGTGTGAAGGCTGCGCGTGATGTAAAGACTTCTGCACAGGTTTTTAAGCAGCGGTATCCGCAGTTTTGTCTTGTCCCACCAGAATTTTCCAAAAGGCGTTTTGCTCGTAAAGTACCAGAAGGACATAATCGCCCCGCCAATGGCCGGGAAAATTATAAACCAGTAGTTTCGCATTACCAAGCTTATAGCCATAATCAGCTTTGTTGGAGTCGGCAGCAGATGTTCCTTGCCGGCAAATACCAGCAGAAAACGCGGCAGAACGAATATCAGCAGGAAGGTAACGCATACTATGGCCATTACGGCGATGATAATGGGATAGACCATCGCGCTTATGACCTGGCTGCGTGTTTCGGTCTCCTGGTCGAGGTATTCGACAAGCTGCTGGAGCATCGAGCTCATCGAACCGGAAATTTCAGCCGCGGCAACCATATTGATATAAAGGTTTGTAAAAACCTCCGGGTGCTGGTTGAGGGCCTGTGAGAAGCTTTCGCCGGCCTCGATACGGTTTTTCAGGTCCATTACCACGGCGCGGAATTTATGTTTCTGGATTTGGCCGCCGATTGATTCCAGCGCATCCTGAAGGCTTATGCCGGCACGTACCATCACCGCCAGTTGGTTGGTAAAGTTCAGAATGTCTTTTCTGCTCGGCCCGAACTCGAGACTGAAACCAGTCAGGTTCGTTCCCGGCCGGGATAAAGTCCCGGCAGCCGCGGATGAGCCGCTTCGGCTGCCCTGAGACGTTCGTGTTTTCTGGAATATCGCCATAAGCACCTCTTTCTATCAAACGTTACTTGACCGCCGCCGCTACAGCCGGACTATTTGACGCGGCGCCCTGTTTTGGCGGCAGAAGCCGTTCCATTTTGCCCGGATTGCTGGAGCGAAGAATAGCCTCTTCGCGGTCTATATATCCCGCGTTGTACATCTGCTGGATGTTGAAATCCATTGTCTGCATACCAAGCCGTCTTGAGGTCTCAATGATGTTTGGGATCTCATAAATCCGGTTTTCACGGATGCAGTTTCGCACCGCCGAGGTGCACAGAAGAATTTCGGTACAGGGCACCATACCGGGCTTGTCAACCCGGCGGAACAGCGTCTGAGAAATAACGGCCTGCAGCGTGTTGGCCAGCATCGCTCGAATCTGATTCTGCTGGCTTGCCGGGTAAATATCAATAATACGCTCTACGGTCTGGGAGGCGTTAATCGTGTGAAGCGTTGACAATACGAGGTGCCCGGTTTCCGCCGCTGTAATGGTCGAGCTGGTGGTTTCAAGGTCGCGCATTTCGCCGACGAGTATGATATCCGGGTCCTGACGCAGGGCGTGCCTGAGGCCCGATGCGAATGTCGGACAGTCGGAGCCGATTTCGCGCTGTTCTATCATACAGGATTTGTTGATAAGGAGATATTCAATCGGGTCTTCAAGAGTGATGATTCGTTTCCGGTATTTCCGGTTCATCACGCCTATCATCGAAGCGAGCGTAGTGCTTTTGCCCGAGCCTGTGTGTCCTGTTACAACGACAAGCCCTCTGGGCAGGTCGGTAAGTTCCTTTACTATTTCCGGCAGGTGCAGTTCCTCAATTTCGGGTATCTTGCTGGAGATAACACGAAAGGAAACAGCGATAGAGTCTCGCTGATAATGCGCGTTGACGCGGAAGCGGCTGCCGTCGTCTATCATCGCGGAAAAGTCAAGGTCGCGTTTCTGGAGGAAGGTCTTGAATTTTTCCTCCCCCACCATTTGCAGAACCATCTGATGTACGGTCTCGTCGGTTATTTCGGGCAGGTCCATCGCGACAAGCTCTGTGTTGATTCTCATTATAGGCGGCATCTGAACGTTGATATGTACGTCGGAGGCCCCGCTTTGAATCGCTTTTGCCAGCATTGCTTTTGTGTCAGACATTTTTTATCTCCTTCCGGCCTCGTTTGGCCCTGACAGGCCGTGCCGGATATCTTTTAGTTAATTTTACAGTTGCCCCGACTGGCCGCAGCGAAGACTATCGTCGCCGCAGCCGCTGGAGGCTTCGCTGACCCGCAGGATTTCTTCTATGGTAGTAATTCCCTGTTTTACTTTCATAAGCCCGTCTTCAAAAAGCGAAGGCCAGCCGCTTTCGGTAAATGCGCGGCGCATACTGTTGACGGACGAATCGGTATTTATTATCTCGCGGAATTTGTCGTCCACCAGAAGCAGTTCAAAAATGCCCGCACGCCCCGCATAACCGCTGTTTCGGCACTGGTCGCACCCTTTGCCATGGCAGAGATTGCCTGGGTCGATTTTTGCCGCATCCAGATACTTACGCAGGTTTTCCGGGGCGACGTAATTTTCTTTGCAGTTGGAACATATTTTACGCACAAGCCGCTGGGCGAGTATGCCGTTAAGCGATGCGGCAATTAGATATGGTTCGATGCCGATGTTGACCAGCCGAGATATGCTGGTCGGAGCGTCGTTGGTATGCAGCGTCGAGAGAACAAGGTGCCCGGTAAGGGCGGCCTGAACGGCAATGCGGGCCGTCTCCGTGTCGCGGATTTCTCCAATCATTATAATGTCGGGGTCCTGACGAAGGAGACTTCTAAGCGACGCCGCAAAAGTCAGGCCGGCTTTTTCGTTGACCTGCACCTGATTGCAGAATTCAAGATTGTATTCGACGGGGTCT
>JBGSSG010000285.1:0-14708 GCA_041737185.1 Anaerohalosphaeraceae bacterium | reverse complement strand
GTCAAGTATAACTTCCTGGTGTTATGTCCGGAATTTTCGGAGGTCGAGTTCCCCGGTTTGTGGAAATACAACTACGGGAACATTTACGACAGCGACACTAACAAGTTTACGCCGCGTAACGAATGGGCATTTAATGTGATTGAAGGTCTGTTTGATTTTGTCCGGCAGGATAGACAGATGGAGGTCGAGGCATATTGCATCTTCGGTCATTCGGCCGGCGCCCAATTTGTCCACCGTATGGTTCTGTTAATGCCGGACGCGCGTTTTTCGCTGGCGATTGCAAATGGCGCCGGCTATTATACTGAACCGACCTTTGACAAAGAATTTTCTGATGGATTAAAATCGACCGAAGCGACAGAAGAAACACTCAAGAAGGCTTTTAAAAAACAGATGGTTATTTTGATGGGGGATAAAGACTTAGTTTCAAAAACTATGCCCAAAACGCCTGAAGCATTTGATCAATACGACCGTGTTTGGAAAGCCAGATTATTTTTTGCGTGTGCTAAAGCAGAATCTGCTAAACGTCAGACGCTGTTGAATTGGACATTGCGGTATGTCCCGGGGGCTGACCACAACGACCCCAAGCACGCCGAATTCGCCAGCCGTCTTGCCGCACAATCCAAAAAGAGATTAGTAGATGACCCCAACGCATTTTAATAAGAAAGCGGAGGCAGATTTATCTGCACCCACTTTTTGGGAGAATGAAAATGATGTCAGGGATCAAAAAATTCAGTCTTATCTGGGTAAGTCTTTATTTGAGTCTTTTTTCTACGGGGCGCTCGGCGATGTCCAATACGGTTTCCAGTCCGGATGGGACAATCAGGGCGTCCTTCTCGATAGATGAGCAGGGTAAGCCGATGTACGCCGTGACTTGTGCGGACAAGAGCGTCATCAAACCTTCCGAAATGGGTTTGGTCCGCAATGACGGCTCGTTCGCCGAGAAACTGACGCAGATTAAGGCTTCCGACGTCGAGGCTGTCAAAGATACCTACGATATGTTTGAGGGTAAGAAAAAACACTGTGTTTATCAGGCCAATCGCCGTGTCTTTACCGTAAAAAATCCCGTCGGCGAAACGATGGATATTGTCTTTCAGGTTTCCGACGACGGCGTAGCATTTCGTTATGCCTTCCCGCAAACATCCGACAAAGCTTATTCTGTTCAGCGGGAAAAGACCGCCTTTGCTTTTGCTCCGGATACGGTGTCGTGGCTTCATCCGATGCAGCCGGGAAAAAGCGGTTGGGAACAAACGCAGCCTTCCTACGAAGAACACTATGAGATTGAAAAGCCCGTCGGCAGACCCTCTCCGACCGGCGCCGGCTGGTGTCTGCCGGCATTGTTCAAAACCGCCGATGGTATTTGGGCGCTGATTTGCGACAGCGACGTCAATGAGTCGTACTGTGCCGTGCGTCTGGCCAATGATTCCGCAGGCGGCGTTTATCACGTCGCTTTTCCACACCCCAAAGAACACCGCGGCGAAATCGACCCCGTGGAACCGCAGATTCAATTACCCTTTGCGTCTCCATGGCGGGTTTTGATCATTGGGCGGACTCTGAACACAGTTGTGGAATCGACCCTGATGACGGATGTGGCGGCGCCGTGCAAACTGGCCAAAACGGACTTTATCAAACCCGGCAAGGCCTCCTGGCACTGGCTTCGCTACGGTGATAGCAGTTCGACTCCGGACACTGTGCAGAGGTTTCTTGACTTTGCTGTCCAGATGCACTGGCAATACGTTCTTGTGGATGACGGTTGGGACAAGAACATCGGGTATGAAAAAATGGCCGAGTTTGTCAGGCAGGCCGACGCTAAAAATATCGGCGTGATTTTATGGTACAATTCCAACGGTTCGTGGAACAACGCCCCAATGACGCCCAAAAATAAAATGCACGAATCTAAAATCCGTCGGGAAGAATTCGCCAGATTACAGCAGATGGGCGTCAGAGGCGTCAAAATCGACTTTTTCGGCGGCGATAAACAGGCTACGATGAAGCTGTATCTCGATATCTTCAAGGACGCGGCGGATTATGGCATCCTTGTCAACTGTCACGGCGCGACGATTCCGCGCGGCTGGCAAAGAACGTATCCTAACCTCGTTTCAATGGAGGCGGTGCGCGGGATGGAATACAATACTTTTGAACAGGAAAACGCCGACCAGGAGCCGCAGCATTGCTGTGTGCTGCCCTTTACCCGCAATGCTATCGGTTCGATGGATTATACGCCGACGGTTTTGGACCCGAAAATTCGTGGTACACATCTGCGGACGACGCCGGCGTTCGAAATCGCGCTGGCGGTGATTTTCGAATCCGGCATTCAGCATTTCGGTCTCGTGCCGGATGAAATGAAACTGATGTCCGACGAGGTAAAAACATATCTGCAAAACGTTCCAACGGTCTGGGATGAGACACGGCTGATAGACGGCTATCCCGGTAAATGTGTTATTATGGCCCGCAGGAGCAACGATACGTGGTATATCGCCGGTATCAACGGTCAAAATGAACCCAAAAATTTCGCGGTGGATTTGTCTGTTCTCGGTCGGATCGGCCAAAACAGGACGCTGATTACCGACGGACCGGACCGGTCTTTTGCTTCGCAGCCGATGGAGTCGCAAAAAGTTGATGTGAAAATACAGCCCAACGGCGGATTTGTTCTCATTGCCAGATAGAACTTACGATTCGACGCATACTTGACAAACACAGAAAGCAATGGAAACCGATGCCGCCTCGGATTACAAAGGGCTGGCTGGCAAGGTATGCCGCAATGGCCACAATCGCCGATACCGGCGCTGTGCCGAAATATGTATGTTTATTTCCGCTTTAGCCATTGACGCCGACGGCCGTTTTCCTTAGCCTGATATGTGGTTTGGAAAATCCTGTATTTTGTTAAACGCGGATTGTTGAAAGGGGCGAAAATGAATTACCTGCAACGCTGGAAAAATACCATAGAGCGTCGCCCGGTTGACCGCCTGCCGCGGTTCTATCTGGGCACGGATGAGTTCACCGAGTCGCTGAAAGCTTATACGGGTCTGTCTCTGGATGAGCTTCTCTACGACAGGTTTGACATAGATTACCGTTTTCAGAACGCCGGCTGCGAGGGCAAGTCCTGGGAGCCTTTGTACATCGGGCCGGGGCTTATGACTTATCCGGACGGGACGTTCGAAAATATCTGGGGTTCGCGTCAGCGCAAGGTATATCATCAGAACGGCAGGGGTTCGTATGTCGAGACGGTGCGTTTTGCGCTCGGCGATGCGACGACTGTCGCCCAGGTAGAAAACCACCGCTGGCCCAGCGCCGACTCGTTCGACTACAAGGGCATTGTTCAGAACATCCGGGACTATCCTGAGTATCCGTTTATGGTCGGGTATCTTTCGCTTGGGTGGTTTGCGTGGGAAGTTCGCGGGATGAGCCGGTGTCTCGAGGATTTATACCTTGAGCCTGCGATTGCAGAGGCAATCGTGCAGCGGATTTCGGATTTCGGATTTGAGTATTACAGCAGGCTGCTCAATGCGGTTAAGGAATTTATCGGTAAAAACGTGGTTTGTATTCATATTGCCGACGACTGGGGTACGCAGGACGGGCTGCTGATGGGGCCGGATATATTCGACAGGTTTTTCGCCAGGCATTACCGGCGTTTTACCGAGCTTGCGCATTCGTACGGGCTGAAGGTGGAATTTCACAGTTGCGGCGCGGCCCGGGACCTGTACGGCAAGTTCATAGAGGTCGGGGTGGATATAATGAATCCGGTGCAGACCAGCGCAAAAGGGATGGTTCCGGCGGAAATCAAAAAACAGTTCGGTAAAGACCTTGCGTTCAGCGGGGCTATTGACGTCCAGCAGCTTTTGCCCAACGCGAGCGTCCAGGAGGTCAAAGACGAGGTCAAGCGCGTTCTTGACGCGATGGGCAAAGGCGGCGGTTTTTTCCCCGGGCCTGCCCACAACATCCAGCTCGGCACCCCGCCGGAAAACGTGATAGCGATGTACGAGGCGATGGATGAATACTTCGGGGTATGATTTATAAAAACGCCGGGCAGGCAGGGAAGAGATTGACGATTGAAGATTAGAAGAGAAGTCCGAAATCCTATGCACGAATCACGAAACAAATCCCAAACAATATCGGCGAATTAAATACCTGTTTTTGGAAGGAGAAAAAAATGAAAACCGGCAAAGGCTTTTCGCTCGTTGGGCTGATTGTTGTACTTGTCATTCTGGGATTGCTGTTCGCAGTTTTGTTGTCTATGCCGAGTAAGGCGCTTCGGCCAAGCGCGAGGGTTTATTGCGGGACAAATCTGAAAGGTCTCGGAACGGCGATGGCTGTATATGCTAACGAGAACAAAGATTTCTTTCCTGTGCTGCCAGGCAAAGGCCCCTGGTCGGACAGGCTGGGATTTGAGTATGATATGGAAAAGCCGGATTTCAGTCCTGAAGGCGAGCAGGGCAATGTCCCCCGGACAATAACGGCAAGCTGGTATATTCTGGTTCGTTATGCGGATGTTTCGCCGAAAAGTTTTACTTGTCCGCTGTCAAAGCAGGTCGAGTTCAGCGGACAAAATCCCAAAGGTCTTGACATTGTGCAGTTGTGGGATTTCGGTTCACAGCCTTTCAAACACGTAAGCTACGCGATGCACAATCCGTACGGCAGGTTTCCTGCTGATGCAACGCGGAGCGCGGCCTTTGCGATGGCGGCGGATATGAATCCGTGGTTTGTGGATGGCCAGATTGTACCGCCGGGCAGGGACAATCAGCCTCCGCAGATTACAACGCTGTCTGACCCGGCGACCTGGAAGCTGGGCAACGCGCTGTCTCACAAATATGAAGGCCAGAACGTTCTTTATGGCGATGGGCATAGCGAATACAGGGCAAGTCCCAATGCCGGCGTTAAAAATGACAATATCTATACATACTGGAGCAAAGAAGACCAGCCGAATGATGAGGATGTTCAGGGCGGGACGAACCTGACCGGCAGGGAACAGCCAAACGATGCGAAGTCAAAGGATGATTCGTTTCTTGGAATCTGAAATTTTTGAAAGGTTTTTGTGCCTGGTTTTCTATCATTCTTAAAGCGGTGGCGGTTCACGCTGATACTGCTTTGTTCGGTCGCGGCAGGGGCGGGGCTTGTGCTTATTAGAACAGGCCCAGCTCCTTTTTTATGACCGTTCGGAAAGGAATATCCGATGAAACAAAATCATATTAAAGTCATCAAACTTTTATGTTTCTCCGTTTTCGCCTGTTCATTATGTTCATATGTTGTTCATGCAAAATCTTTTGAGTTAAAGTTGGAAGATAATTGGATGATGAAGACCGGCGACGATCCGGCGTGGGCCGGATTGGATGTCGATATCAGTACCTGGAAACCCGTCAAAACAGGCGTAGTCTGGGAGAAAGCCGGTTTTGCCGACTATGATGGATACGCCTGGTATCGGGTGGAATTCGTTATTCCGGAAACCTGCCGTCGCCATATCGAGCTTCAGGATAACCCCCTGGAACCTTATCTTATCCTTACCATGGGAGCAATTGATGATGTTGATGAAACGTTTTTTAACGGCAAAAAAATCGGCTCAACCGGTTCGATGCCTCCTGTCTATGCGACCGCTTGTGATGTCCCCCGAAGATATCGTGTACCAGTGGACAAAATCAGATGGGATCAGACGAATGTAATTGCCGTCCGGGTCTTTGACGGCCAGGCTGAGGGAGGGATTTATCAAGGGCCGGTTCTCATCAGATTGCCCGGATTGGCTGATATTCTTGATTTTCGCTTTAAGCCTGGAAGTTCGAATGGAATTTACTTTTCACCAAAACCGCTGCCGGTGACAATGGAGTTTGCTAATCATTCACGTCAAACGTACAACTTTCAGCTCCGATGTATTCTCAGAAGCGACAAGGTCAACGATGACAAGGTTCTCGACAGCCGTACGATGAATATCCAGTTCAAGAAGAACTCCGATTTTGCCAAAACAATCGACTTTAATCCGCCTGGCCCTGGATTCTATCGTGTCATCTGTATGCTCAAAAACGGAAAAGAGAATCTAATCGAACAGTCAATGATTTTGGGGTATGACCCTGAGAAGATTAGAACAGAGCTGACGCGAAATATGGATTTTGATGATTTCTGGAAGAAACGAAAGCAGGAGCTTGCAGAAGTGAAACCCTGTTTTAAAGTTACCCAAAGCGACCTGTCAACTGAGGAGTTAAACGTTTATCTGGTTGAAATGCGAAGCTATGGTAATGTCCGAATCCGAGGATGGTATACCGTGCCAAATACGCCGGGGCCTCACCCGGCAATCCTAAGTGTCCCCGGGTACACCGGTACAATGCAGCCATATACCCATCGGAAAAATGTCGCAACCTTTGCGCTGAATCCACGCGGGCACGGCAACAGTAAAGATGATATTGACCCAAAAGGCGAAGAATTTATGTACCTCGGATTTAATCCTGATACGCCGCAGACGTATATCTACACAGGCGTTTTTATGGATTGTGTTCGCAGTATCGACTTTCTGGTTTCCAGACCGGAGATAGACCCTTCCCGAATTGGAGTCGAGGGTCAGAGCCAGGGAGGCGGCCTGTCGCTGGCAACCGCAGCGCTGGATCAGAGAGTTATGTTCTGCGCTCCGGATATTCCGTGGCTTGGCGACTGGATCGGTTATCTGGCCGCGGCTCCATGGCCCAATGAGCATTATCCGAAACTGATTGATAACTTTCCCGGGCTTACATACAATGATATTAATTGCCTGTTAAGTTACTTTGATACGATGAATATGGCCGATTGGATAAAATGCCCTGTGTTGATGTCGGTGGGACTTCAGGATTCGGTTTGTCCCCCGCGAACGGCGTTTTCCACGTATAATCGAGTGACAACAAAAAAAGAGTATTATGTATATCCCTTCACGGGGCATTCTGTTGAAAAAGAACATGTTGCGCTAAAGAATAAATGGATAGCTGGAATCTTGCGAATTGAAAAGGAAGGTCTTTAAAGTTTTCGTACCAGGAGAAACAATGCTCTCAGGAATGATTGAAAGGTTTTTGTGCCTGGTTTTCTATCATTCTTAAAGCGGTGGCGGTTCACGCTGATACTGCTTTGTTCGGTCGCGGCAGGGGCCGGCGCAGGTATTGTGTTTGGCGAAAAAGCGCAGGTCTTAAAGCCGCTCGGCGATGTGTTTTTGAATCTGCTGTTCACAGCGGTTATTCCGCTCGTGTTTTTTTCGCTGTCCTCGGCTGTCGCGGGGATGACGGAGCTTAAACGTCTCGGCAGGATACTCGGCTGGATGATTCTGGTTTTTGTCGCTACCGGCGTAATATCCGCCTGTCTTATGCTGGGCGCCGTCAGGCTGTTCGACCCTGCTGCCGGGCTGACGATAACACTTCCACCCGCCCAGCCGACCCAATCGGTGTCCGTCGCGCAGCAGGTTGTGAAAATGGTTTCGGTTTCAAGTTTTGCCGACCTGCTTGACAGAAGGAATATGCCCGCGCTGATTGTGATTTCTTTGCTCACGGGGCTTGCGGCCAGTCTTTCCGGCCAAAAGGGCAGGGCGTTCGCAGAGTTCCTCAAAAGCGGCGCGGAGGTGATGACCAAACTTGTCGGGCTTATTATGCTCTGTGCGCCGGTCGGGCTGGGGGCGTATTTCGCGTATCTGACAGGCAGGTTCGGGCCGGGGCTTATAGGTTCATACGGCAGGGCTGTTGCGCTGTATTATCCGGCGGCGATTTTGTATTTCGCGGTATTTTTTTCGCTGTATGTTTTTCTGGCTGCGGGCAGGGACGGCCTGAAGCGATTCTGGACGAATATGCCGGCTCCTGCGCTGACGGCCTGGGCGACCGGCAGCAGCATCGCGGCAATACCTGCAAACCTGCAGGCCTGTCGCCGCATCGGCGTTCCCGACCAGATAAGCGAGATTGTCCTGCCCACTGGCGCGACAATACATATGGACGGCTCGTGTCTGTCGGCGATACTGAAAATCGCCCTGCTGTTCGGGCTGTTCGGAAAAGATTTTTCCGGCGCGGATGTGATGATAAAGGCCGTCGGGATTGCGCTTGTTTCCGGCACGGTGATGGGCGGCATACCCGGCGGCGGATTTTTGGGAGAAATGATGATTGTAACCCTCTATGGTTTTCCGCCGGAGGCGCTGCCGGTGATTTCGACGCTCGGTATGCTCATTGACCCGCCCGCCACGATGGTTAATTCCTGCGGCGATACCGTCGCCTCTATGCTTGTCGCCCGTGCGGTCTTTGGAAAAAAATCCGCGCAGGGGGCAGCCTGTATTTTGAACAGGGATGGAGTATGAGGATTGCGTTTTTTTTATTTTTGGCGTGTTTTTCTCTTACGGTTCGGTCGCAGATAATTGATTTCTATTCGGACACCTGGGCCGCGACTGACGCTCTCGGCAGGAAACTGCCCGGCTATGAGCAGTGCGGGCCGCCGAAGGAAAACAGAGCCGTGGGCATATTTTATTTTCTCTGGCTGGGCAATCACGGAAACGCCGGGCCGTTTGACATCAGCGAGTTGATTAAGCGAAATCCCGAAAGCCCCGACTTTGGTCCGACAGGGGCGTTTCATCACTGGGGCAGGCCTGAGATCGGCTATTACCGCTCGGACAGCGATTACGCGATTATCGCACACGCCAGGCTGCTGAGCGCCGCTGGCGTCGATACGCTGATATTTGACGTTACGAATGCTTTTACCTACACCCCGACTTATATGAAGCTTTGCGGGCTTTACGAGTGGATGCGAAAGACCGGCGAGCCGACGCCGCAGATTTGCTTTATGACTTACACCCGGTCAAAGGAGACGATAACAAAACTTTATGAGGAATTTTACAGCAAGGGGCTGTACCCCAAGCTTTGGTTTCAATGGAAAGGCAAGCCGCTGATTCTCGGCGACGACAAAGACCTTGACCCGAAAATACGCGATTTCTTCACGATACGTTCCTGCTGGGCCTGGACTTATGGTCAGGACAAGTGGAACTGGCTTGACCACTGGCCTCAGCGCTTCGCCTGGAATGAATCTGCCGAGGTGCCGGAGGAAGTTTCGGCCTGCGTCGCTGAACATCCGACAAGCAACATCGGCAGAAGTCATTTTAAGGGGTGTCAGCCCGAGCCGGACAAGTACGGCCTGACGCCTTTTACAGATAAGGGGCCGTATTTTTCACTTCAGATTCGCAGAGCGCTGGAATTACAGCCCGAATTTGTGTTTATCACCGGCTGGAACGAATGGGTCGCACAGCGTTTTATCAGGGAAGAAAATGCTGGGCCGGAAAAGATGCTTGATAAAGTACTCAAGCCCGGCGACAGTTATTTTGTGGACGCTTACAACCAGGAGTTCAGTAGGGACATTGAGCCGATGGAGGGCGGGCACACGGACGACTATTATTATCAAATGGCGGATTTTATCCGCCGGTACAAGGGCGTGCGTCCGGCGCCGTCGGCAGGCGGACCGAAAACCATTGTCATAGACGGAGAGTTTGACGACTGGGCGGATGTGCAGCCCCAGTATCGTGATAGTGCGCTCGACTGTATCGCGCGTGATGAGGACGGCTTTGGCCAATCCGGGCGGATTGTCAACAATACCTTCCGCAACAATTTTGTACTGTTCAAGGCGGCGGCGGATTCAAACAATGTGTATTTCTACACCCGCTGCGAAAAACCGATAAGTCCGCATACCGGCAAGAACTGGATGCTTTTGTTTATCGACGCCGACCAGAACTATTCAACCGGCTGGGAAGGCTACGATTTGCTGGTCAATTCAAAAATATATGACGAAAAAACCGCCTCTGTTATGAAGTCGCAAAAGGGCTGGGACTGGAAGGAGGCCGGAAAGGTTTCTTTCGCGGTAAGCGGCAATCAGCTCGAGCTGGCTGTGGCTTATGAGCTTGTGAACCCCTGCGGGGGGAAGTTGTCTTTTCAGTTTCACTGGGCCGACAATATGCAAAAGGAAGATGACATTATTGAATTTGCCCACAGCGGAGACAGCGCGCCGGAACGCCGATTTAATTATCTTTTTTTGCAGCCGGACCGCTAAGAGCCTATAGGCGATTAAAATTTTGTGCCGCTGTTTTGGCTGGAGCGGCCCCTGCCGGCACAGCGGCTCCGATTTCAAAGCAGCCGAGGCGATTGACTAAGGCGTAGAAGTTCGTCGGGTCTCCGTTGCCCAAGGCAAGGGCAATGTGTCCTGATGAAAAACCGCCCGGCCAGCGCGTCGCGTCAAGGCCGTACCATTTTCCGTTCAGATACACCTGCGTCCACATATGTGCCCCGAAGGCGCTTTGCATTCCGAGGATTTCGTCGGCATATACGATTCCTGCCGCTATCCTTGCCGGGATTCCCGCGGCCCTGCACATCGCGGCGGCCAGAATCGCATGCTCGGTGCAGTCGCCCTGTCGGCTTTTGGCCACTTCCAGGGCCGAGGCGTATCCGATGGACAGGTCTTTCTGTGTGATATAGTCGTGTACGAACGATTCAATCTGCGCAGCGGCCTTTGCGGCATCGGTCGTGTCGCCGACGGCGCTTTTTGTCAGGTCAAGGATTTGTTTGTCGGCGCACTGGATGTACTCTGTCGGCTCAAGAGCCGCAAGGGCCGCAGGGTCGCTGCCTTTATAGGGCAGACCGCATCCGGCGGGCATTGTCGCAGGACGGACGATTACAATGATTTTACCATCCGGCTCTGTCCGAACGCTCTGGCTGTCGTCAGAGGGAATGTTCACCGGCTTGTCTTGCTGCCCGATAAGCTCATAGATCATCGGCCCGGCCAGCTCGGCGGAACTGATTGCTCGCGGGCTTTTTAACGTAAGTCTTGCAAGGAAATCAACCGTATCATTCGGCGCAAGGGCAAACTCCTTTGGACAGTCCAGCATTTCCATCGTCATTCCCATTATCGGACTGACGGCCTTTTTGGCCTTTAAGTCATCGTCCACCCAGGCCGTAACAGTGAGCGTTTCGGCGCCGAGCGTGATGGATGTGGTAACCTCGGTAAGCTCAACTACCCTGCCGAGAAGGTCTGTCTGTTTTTTGTCTCCGACCGTTATTGTCGCGGGCAGGGCCTGGAGCATATCGGGCCGAAAGACCAGCATTTTATAGCTGTCGCCTTTTTTCAGGCCGCGTTTTTCCTGCGCCAGTTTGAGTCCCTCGGCAAGCAGCGCGCCTTCGGGCCAGTCAAGAATTTGTGTGTTTTTCCCGGCAGCGTCTTCTGTGGTTACATTGAGTTTGCCGTCGGGTGTGATTTTCCCTGTACGTTTGGTGGTTATGGTGCTTACCTGCTGGGTCATTTCAAAGCCTAAGGGTTTTCCGTCGGCTGTTTCGATGCTGGTTTCCGTGCCGGAACTGACCACGGCGGACGGCCCTCGCCCGATTGTAATGGTCATTTGCTCGGTGGTTCGCACGATGCTATCCGATGCGCAGCGGGTGTGGATGACATAGCCGATTTTGCTTCCCTGGAGCATCACTGCCATATAATCGGTTTCTTCCTTCCCTGCCGGTGCCGCCAAGGCAGCGATACTGCACAGGCACAAAAACAGGCTGGTCATATTGAGTCGCATTAGAAACTCCCTTTTTGACTGAAATTGTCATTTTCTCCGTTCAGGAACGCCGAAACAACATCAGAACAATCCCCGCTCGGCAGTTGTATTTTCGAATGATAAGGCTAAAATAACCAAAAAGGCAAAAGGAAAAAGTAAAAAATGAGAATTCAGTCCTCCCTTTGAGGGCGGCGTTTAGAGGAATTTTAATGACATTTACGCAATTACTGGCGATGGCGGGGGTCGATGGCTGCCTAATGAGGGTTTGCGCCGACAGCAGGGGTGTACGAAAAGGGGACATTTTCGTCGCGACGCCGGGTACGAAAACCGACGGACACGACTATATCCGGCAGGCTGTCGCAAACGGCGCAAAATACGTCGTCTGCCAAAGGGACGTTTCCTGCGACGGCGCCGAGATGATTATCGTACAGAACTCGGCACAGGCGCTGGGGCTTTTGGCACACGCCGTCGCGGGCAATCCCTGCGGCAGACTTACTAACCTTGCGGTTACCGGCACCAACGGCAAGACCACGGTAAGTTTCCTTGTGCGTTCGGTCGTCAAAACGGCAGGGTACAAGTGCGGGATGCTCGGCACGGTGATTTATGACACAGGCAAACTGGTACAGGAGGCTCCGCTTACCACCCCGGACGCCCTTACCATAGCCGATGCGGCTCGGGCGATGGCGGATAACGGCGACAAGTTTCTGGTGCTTGAGGCCAGCAGCCACGCGCTGGCCCAGGACAGGCTTTACGGGATAGCCTTTACCGCCGCTGCGTTCACCAATCTTACCGGCGACCACCTGGACTATCACGGCACAATGGAGGCTTATCTTGACGCCAAGAGCCGGCTGTTCACCGAGCTTCCCCCTCACGCCATAGCGGTACTGAACGCCGAGTCGGACGCCGCCCGCAGGATTGCCGAAAAGCTGCACGTACGCATCCTGTGGTACGCGATAGAACGGCCGGCGGACATCGTTGCCCGTATAGAGTCGATGGACGCCCGCGGCAGCGTCTTCAGGATTGAGTTCAATAATTATATGGAAAAGGTGCGAACGGCGCTTCCCGGCAGGCACAACATCAGCAATCATCTTGCCGCGGCGGGCTTGTGTCTTGCGGCAGGTTTCGATTTGGGGACGGTCGCAAAAGGTCTTTCGGCCCTTGAATCCGTGCCGGGAAGGCTTGAGCCTGTTAATACGCCGGCGGCAATGAAAGCGGGCGTTCGGGTCTTTGTGGATTATGCCCATACGGACGACGCGCTGCAAAATGTTCTTTCGACGCTTCGTCCGATTTGCGCAGGAAGGCTCATCCTGGTCTTTGGCTGCGGAGGCGACCGCGACAAAACAAAACGCCCGCGAATGGCGCAGGCGGCACAGGAACGGGCGGATGTGATAATCGTAACCAGCGACAACCCCAGAACGGAAGAGCCGCTTGCGATTATTGACCAGGTAAAGGCCGGGTTCTCGCCACAGGCTCTCAAAGAAAAAGTACGCATAGAGCCTGACCGAAAAAAAGCCATCGCTCTTGCGGTGTCGGTTGCGAAAAAAGACGATGTGATTTTAATCGCCGGCAAGGGACACGAGACCTGCCAGATTCTCGGTACAACAAAAATCCATTTCAGCGACCAGGAAACCGCCCGCGAAATGCTTGAGCTTATTGTGTGAGTGTTTGCGGCGCAAAGGAAAGAAGAAAACGATGGGACTTGGACGAAGGGAATTTCTGCGAGGCTGTCTTGCCGGCGCCGCCGGTTCGCTGCTGGGCTGCGTCCGCCGGGACAAGGGCGAGCAGGCTGCCTGCTTTGACCCGTATGAAATCGTGCTTCTGGGCAAAACCGGCATAAAGGTCTCGCGGACCGGATTAGGGACAGGAATGTCAGGATATAATCGGCAGTCCAACCAGACCCGGCTGGGCAAAGAGATGTTTGAAAATCTGCTTCGGACAAACTATGACAGAGGGGTAAGGCTTTTTGATATGGCCGACTTGTACGGGACTCACGAGTATCTGCCCGGTGCGCTCAATGGGCTGTCGCGGGACAGCTATGTAATAGTTTCCAAGATATGGTTTGCGCCCGTGGGCCTTCCTGAAACCGAAAGACCCGACGCGGATGTTGCGGTCGAGCGGTTTCTGCGGGAGCTAAAGACTGATTATATTGATTTGATTCTGCTGCACTGTATGACCGAGCCTGACTGGGTCGGAAAGTACGACAGGCAGATGAACATTCTTGCGGGCCTTAAAAAGAAGGGCGTAATCCGCGCTCACGGGGTATCGTGTCATTCTCTTGCTGCGCTTCGGCAGGCCGCCGATGAGCCGTGGGTCGATTCGATTCATACGCGGATAAATCCGTTCGGCGTTTCGATGGACGCAGAGCCCCAAAGGGTTGTGCCGGTGCTGCGGCAGGCTCACAGCAACGGCAAGGGCATAATCGGCATGAAGGTGATGGGAGCGGGGAAATTCCGCGACGATGAGCAAAAGAAAAACGAGTCGATTGATTTTGTGTTCAACCTCGGCTGTGTGGATGCGACGGTAGTCGGTTTTGAGAGCATTGCCGAGCTTGACGATTTTGCGGCGCGAGTGCGGTCTGTACCGAGAAGAAACAAACCAGTTTTGATTTAATTTCGGTTGCGGCGATTTATGATTCATATTGATTTGACAACGCTTTGCGAAGTTCTCGGCGCACCCTGTCCGGGTCATAAGAGCCTGCGGATAAACGGCGTGAGCATCGATTCAAGAACCATCCAGCCGGGCCAGGCGTTCTTCGCGGTTGGCGGGCCGCGATTCGACGGACACGATTTTGTAAATGAAGTCCTCGCAAAGGGCGCCGTCTGCGCGGTTGTGCAGAAAGATATCGCCGGCGCCGGCGGACCTGTAGCCCGGGTTGACAATGTCGTCGCGGCCCTGGGCATCCTGGCGGCCTGGTACAGAAAACAGCTTTCCTGCAGGGTCGTTGCGATAACCGGCTCGGTAGGCAAGACGACAACACGGAGCATTCTTTATCAGGTACTTGGCCGGAGATTTCGATGCCGACAGGCCGTCAAAAGTTTTAACAATCAGATAGGCGTGCCTCTTACGATTCTTTCAGCCGAGCCGCACGACCAGATACTACTGCTTGAACTTGGGACCAATCATCCCGGCGAAATCGGGTATCTGACGCGGCTCGTCCGGCCTGATGTTGCGCTGGTAACATTCGCAGGGCCTGCGCATCTTGAGGGCT
>JBGSSG010000224.1:0-3002 GCA_041737185.1 Anaerohalosphaeraceae bacterium | reverse complement strand
TTTTCTAATCCGAAGTCGCTTTCGGCTCAAGGGTCAATGGCGCAAAAAGACCCGCCTGATATTTATAGAACGCCAGCGAGGCAACCATCACTGCATTGTCGGTACAGAGCCGTTTTGGGGCGATCATCAGTCTCAGGCAGTTTCGGTCCGCCATCACCTGCATTCCTTCACGCAGCGCACCATTGGCGGCAACCCCCCCGCCCAACAGAATGGTTTTGGCGCCGACCTTTTCGGCGGCACGGCGTGTCTTTTCGACAAGCACATCGACCACCGCCACCTGAAAGGAAGCGGCAATATCGGCGATCTCCTGCTCGGTCATCGCGGCCACCCGGTTTTGTCCCTTCATATCCTGCCCCTGACAGTAGTAGAGCACCGCCGTCTTGAGGCCGCTAAATGAAAAATCAAGCGATCCCTTCTCCAGCAGCGACCGCGGAAAGGCGATGGCCTTGGGGTTGCCCTGCCGGGCGGCCTTTTCGATGTTCGGCCCGCCGGGATAGGGCAGGTTCAAAATGGCAGCCACCTTATCAAAGGCTTCCCCGGCGGCGTCATCAATCGTCTTGCCCAGCAAGCGGAGATCAAGGCAGGACTGGGCATCATAAAGACTCGTATGGCCGCCGGAAACAACCAGCGCCACAGCAGGCAGTTCGAGGGCGTCCGGTTGTTCGAGCATAGCCGATTGCAGATGAGCGTGGATGTGATTGACGGCGATCAGCGGTTTTTCCCATGCCCAGGCCAGCGCCTTGGCCGCCGTTACCCCAACCATCAGAGCAATGGTCAGGCCGGGCTGATTGGCCACAGCAATCGCGTCGATCTGGTCGCCGGTCACATTGGCCTGCGCCATCGCTTCCTCGACGACGGGCAGGATTTTTTCGACATGGGCGCGCGAGGCGATCTCCGGCACCACGCCGCCAAAACGTTCATGCAGCTTAACCTGCGACGCGACCACCGACGACCGAATCAGGTGGCCATCGGCCACTACGGCGGCGGCAGTTTCGTCACAACTGCTTTCAATCGCAAGAATTATAATTTCTTTGTCCGGCACGGGGAATAGACTCTCCATAGCGTTTTACCGATAGCTTAGCAACTCGGCAGGCACAAGTCAAGGACGCAACCTTGGAACACCCAATGGGACGGCACTTCCCGCCATCGGCGGAAGCAATGGGAACGCAAGCGTCCCGCCCACAGGGCGCAAAAAAACCGGACAGTAAAAACTGCCCGGTTTGAATACACACTCCATGCACCCCGATTGAAAGGGCTATATTTTTTCAACATCAATGCTTAAATACTGCAAAGATGCCTACTGATTAGATACTTTTCCGTCTCCGAAGCCAGCCGACCAGCGTTGTGCCGATGCCTGCCAGTAAAATTGCGCCCGGAGCGGGAACAATCGTTGCGGGAACCCCACCCCCCGACGGCAGATTGACAAAAGCATCGCTCTCACCATCGGTGCCGATGGCCTGAACATGAAGGCCAACTCGTAACGTCCCATCACGCAACGCCTCAATCGTATCGCCAAAGGACTTTCCGGCAACCAGATTCAGCGTTAAATCCACCCATTCATCCGGGGGGTTAACGCCGTTTGGAGCCGTAGGACTTTCCGAACTCGCAGACAACGTCAGCTTTTTGGCAACAATCGTTGCGGCGAAGTTAATACCATTACCGCCCGGCAAATTCCCAGGGGTTGCCCCAATCCCGAAATCCACTCCTGAACCGCTACCGGCAATGCTTGCGATGGAACCCAAGATGGAACCCGGCGTTCCGTTATCAAAATAAATATCGCAAATTGACGACGGGCCGGCCCAACATTGTAGAAGTGGAACGACACCTGCTCGTTGCCTGCATCGCTGACATCCATGAAAAACTGAGCTTCCGGATTCACAGAACTGTTATTGGAAATCCGGCCAAACCCATACGTTTCCGCCGCCTGCAAAGATACAGAAAGACACAGCACACCTACCAGTAAAGGCACAACCACCTGCGCTCTCATTTGAAACCTCCATTTCACTGTTTTTATCAAAACTACCGTTTTCTTTTAGATACTTTTTCGTCTTCGAAGCCAGCCGACCAGTGTTGTGCCGATGCTCGCCAGCAAAATCGCACCCGGAGCGGGGACAGCAGATGTGGCCACAGGCGTGTTGTATGTACCGACCAACGTCGAGGTCAGCACCTTGGCAGCATCATAAAAATCAATGCAACCATTCCACTTGAAATTGATCGTGGCCGTCGTGGGCGTTGACGCGGCAAACGCCGTCAACATACTCTGGTTGTTGTCACTGGTAAACACCGTGCTGTTACTGGTCAGTTTACCCAAATCAACACCATTGAGGTTGATCGTTACAAAATCATCCTTCGGATCGAACTGCGTAACATTGATCGTCAGCGACGCAAAAGTCATGTTGCCCAGCGCCCCTACAGGCACGTCGTGCTGCCACGTCGTGCTGTTAAGGCCGCCGACATAGGTGTCCCAGATGTAAACGTTGACCTTCTGGACATCGGTGAATGTCTCAGCGGCCATCGCCGGCACAACGAGTGCCGCAACCAATGCAAAAATTACCATTCCTTTTTTCATAATAATCTCTCCTTAAAAAAACTCTTTTCCGTTTCTGGTCATGTTTCGCTCTATATAACTTCATCGGGGGGACCCCGTTATTTTTCAGAAAACATCCCTTGCGTTTCCCATTTTCAATATACAAAAACCAAAGGCGCACCACCTCCGACAGTCAATAGGAGACATTCACAACAGCCTTCGCGTCCGTCCCGAAAAAAACATCAGGCGCAGACGAAAGGAATAAAGGGGAGGGCACAGAAAACTGATAAGTTCCACAACCAAATGAAACCTATTGCAAGAGTTCTCTCGCACTCCGTTTTTTTTGTCTTTCTCCTCTTATATCGATTATCCTTATCCGTTACCCTCACGGACCCTGACAACTGCGACAAGACTAACATATCGCCTGTTGCATTTCAAGAAAAAAATGAAGCATTAGCAAAAAAAAAATAATTTT
>JBGSSG010000213.1:0-2138 GCA_041737185.1 Anaerohalosphaeraceae bacterium | reverse complement strand
TGACAACTTCCTTTGCCCCGTCAATATCGAAACTTATCACTGGCTTGCCGCACAGCATCGCCTGCGGCAGCACCCGCGCCAAACCCTCCCGCAGCGAACAGTGTACAAGAATATCGCTCGAATGTATTGCCAGCGGCATCCTTTCAGGGTTCAGCAGCCCCGTAAAGAAAAACCTCTCCGTCAGACCTGCCTGTTTTATACTGCTTTTTATCTTTCCTGCAAGTTCGCCGTCGCCGACAAAAAGCCACGCCGCGTCGTGGTGTTTTTTCACAAGCCGCTTTGCCGACTCGATTAGATACTCGTGTCCCTTAAGCCGGGCCAGCCTGGCCACGCATACCAGCACAATCGCATCTGCCGGAATCCCGATCCGCCGGCGAAATTCAAGCCTTTCCCGTTCGTCCGGGCCTGACAAAAACGCATCCTCGTCAATCGCCGAATGAGCGGTCGTATAAGGCTTATCCAGACCGATTCCCGCCGCGCGGGATTTTTCCGTCATCGCATCGGCCACCGTGATAAACGCGTCCGTCCGGCGGCCCGCCGCCCGCTCAACGGCAATGTAAAACCGGTTTATAAGCTCGCATTGATACGGATGAAAAGAAAGCCCGTGTATCGTATGAATAGTTTTGAGTTGTGGGTTTTGAGTTTTGAGTTTCCCTGCGGCAAAACGCCCAAGCACGCCCGCCTTGGCCGAATGAGTATGCACAATATCAGGCCGAATCTCTTTAAGCAGTTTTTTAATCTGAAAAAAACTTACCAAATCCTTCCCTGGCCAAATCGCCCGACGCATCGACCTGACCACTATCACTTCATACCCCGCCGACCTTGTCTGCTCGAACAGCGCGCCTTCAGGCCCTATCGCAGGACCAGTAATCAAAAACACCTTGTGCCCGCGTCGGCTAAGCTCCCTGCACGTAATCAGCGTGTTCTCCTGCGCCCCGCCCAGTATCAGCCTTGTGATTATGTGCACAATTCGCATACTTCAGTACTCAATCTGCTTTGTAGAAAACATTGACGAGGCTGGAAACTGTCATTCCGAATCCCCGCTTTTTACCCGCCTCTGGCGGGTTGGCGGGGTGAGGAATCCGTTATTTTAACAGATTCCTCGCATTCGCTCGGAATGACGACATCCGGGGCACGACAAGTGCCATCATTATAGTAAGCTTTTCTACAAAGCATACTCAATCCTGACAAGACAAAGCCCCTGCGGCGGAGCCATAGGCCCTGCCGACCGGCGGTCTCTCGCCTCTAAAATCTCATCCATTTTTTCCGCGGGCCATCTGCCCCTGCCAATTTCGACAAGCGTACCAACAATATTCCGCACCATATTATACAAAAATCCGTCCGCCTCTGTCTCGACATAAACCCAATCCCCCTGTGCCCGCACATCGCACCGAAACATCGTCCGCACTGAGCTTTCCCTCGTATCGGCGGCGCTTGCAAAAGACTTGAAATCCTTCTTCCCCGCAAGCCTGCCGCCCGCCGACGCCATTGCCTCGGCGTTGAGCTTTCGCTCGACGTGCCAGCAGTACCGTATTTGCAGAGCGGGACGCACCGGGCCGGTATAAATACTGTACCGGTACATCTTGCGTTTGGTGTCCCTCGCCGGGTCAAACTCCGCAGAGACTTCAATTGCATCCAATATCGCGATATCTTCCGGCAAGCGGGAATTAAGTGCTCTTGCGAAATTCTCCGTCGGCACAGGACAATCAATCGCAAACGCCGCGACTTGGCCGAGGGCGTGTACCCCCGCATCCGTCCGCGATGAACCGGAAACCTCGACACGGCAGGCGGTAAGTTTCTCTATCGCATCCTCGATTGTCCCCTGCACCGTCGCCTGCCCCGGCTGCGCAGCCCAGCCGTGATAGCCAGTTCCGTCGTATTGTACAACCAGTTTTATTTTTCGCTCAGCCATTAGTCAAATCTCTTACAAAACAAAGGCCGGTCCTGTCGGAAGCCGGCCTTTTGAAAATTCAACAGCAAGACGCTTAAAGCAATTTTTCAGCTATCTGGACGGCGTTCAGCGCGGCGCCTTTGCGAATCTGGTCGCCCGAGACCCAGATGTTTATGCCGCGATTGTCCGGTATGGACTCATCCTGACGTATCCTGCCGACATAAACGTCATCCCTGCCAGTGGCGTC
>JBGSSG010000206.1:0-2294 GCA_041737185.1 Anaerohalosphaeraceae bacterium | reverse complement strand
GGTACGAAGGTGGGCGAACTGATGAGGCTGGTCTGCCGACAAGTCCGGCCAGGCGGGCTGGTTATCCTGCGCACTCACGAACGGGCGATAATGGAGGGGGCTTACGGGGAATTGACGCAGGTTGATCGGCGGCGATGGGGGACAATGACGGTAGCGTTTTATCGTCGGGGACAAATTGATACTGCGACCGAACGGATTGAGCAAAAAATTGCGGAAGAACAGGCTCGGCAAGAGACTTAAAAAAAGTAAAGGCTCCGAGGTCAAAACCACAGAGCCTTTCGATTGTTTGAAAATGCGTTTTTAGAAGCCTTTGGCTATCGAGTAGTACATTTCGTTGAAACGAAGCTCTTTCTGAAAGTCGTTTAGGCGGGTGTTTTCGTCAATCAGAACATATTCGATACCGGCCATTTTTGCCATGTCCTCCAGATACTCCTCGGTTATCGCCATCGAAAAACCGGTATGATGCGCGCCGCCGGCGTATATCCACGCGGCCGCTCCGATTTTCAGATTTGGCATCGGTATCCAGACCACGCGAGCCACCGGCAGATTGGGCAGCGGGGCGTCGGGTTTGACGACTTTTACGGTATTGACAATCAGGCGGAAACGGTTGCCCATATCAATCAGCGAGGCGTTCAGGCCGTCCCCCGCGGCGACATTAAACACCACTCGCACAGGGTCGGCTTTGCCGCCGATACCAAGCGGATGCACTTCCAGCGATGGCTTACTGTCGGCGATGGACGAGCAGACCTCCAGCATATGAGCGCCCAGCACCTTCTGCCCTTTCGGGTCGAGGTGGTAGGTGTAGTCTTCCATAAAGGATGTGCCGCCTTTAAGTCCAACGGCCATTACTTTCATTGCCCGAACCAGCGCCGCCGTCTTCCAGTCGCCTTCCGCTCCGAAACCGTAGCCCTCGGCCATCAGCCGCTGGACGGCCAGACCCGGCAACTGCAGGAGTCCGTGCAGGTCTTCGAAAGTCGTCGTAAAGGCCTTGAAGTCGCCTTTTTCGAGAAAAGTCCGCATACCGGCTTCTATCCGGGCTGCTTCCCGAACGCTGTCGGTCTTTTCGGCGCCGGCTTTGATATTGTATTCTTTCCTGTACTGTTCGACCAGGGCGTCGATATCTTTGTCCCTGACTTTTTTGATATAGGCCACGAGGTCGCCGACGCCATAGCCGTTGACCGAGCAGCCAAACTGTTTCTGTGCCTCGACCTTATCGCCTTCGGTAACGGCCACCTCTCGCATATTGTCGCCGAATCGGGCAATCTTCATCCCGCGCATATCGTGCCATGCGCATGCAGCCCGCATCCAGACGCCAATGCGCTCCTGAACTTCCTTGTCCTGCCAGTGCCCGACGACGACCTTGCGGTTCAGACGCATCCTGGCGCAGATAAATCCGAATTCCCTGTCGCCGTGAGCGGACTGATTGAGGTTCATAAAGTCCATATCAATCGTAGCCCATGGCAGGTCGCGATTGAACTGGGTATGCAGATGCAGGAACGGCTTCTGTAGATTTTTCAGTCCCGCTATCCACATCTTGGCCGGCGAAAATGTGTGCATCCACGTAATGATGCCGACGCAGTTTTTGGCCGTGTTGGCGTCCATACACAGATTGTAGATTTCCTGCGGGCCGGTCAGTACCGGCTTAAAGACGACCTTGCAGGGAATTTTGCCCGAATCGTCGAGAGCGGCGGCTATCTTTTTGGAATTTTCCGCCACCTGCTTGAGCGTCTCCGGGCCGTAGAGGTGCTGACTGCCGGTAACGAACCAAACTTCGAGTTTTTTTAAGTCGATGAGCATAATTAAATCCTTTTTGAAAAATGGAGTAGTATTATCCATTAACCATGGTATAGTGCAGTATAGTGCTGACAAGCTGTTTAGTCAAGCCTTTTTCGATTTTTTGAACGACAAAAAAGGCTTTGACAGTAAAACGCGGATACGCCAGAATGGCCGGGTTATGTCTAATCGAGCCATTGCCTTAAACATTGTTAAAACCCTTCATCAGCGGGGACACCAGGCGTTTTTTGCCGGCGGGTGCGTACGAGATACGCTGCTGGGCAGACGTCCCGCCGATTACGACGTCGCTACCGACGCCCTGCCGGACCAGATTATCCATCTTTTCCGAAGGACACTGAAAATAGGCGCAAAGTTCGGCGTTGTTATAGTGCTTTCGGGCGATAAACAGGTTGAAGTGGCGACGTTTCGCACCGACGGCGGTTATGCGGACGGACGGCATCCGGGCAGGGTGGAATTTACAAATGCGCATCAGGACTGTCTGAGGCGGGACTTTACGGTCA
>JBGSSG010000198.1:0-6339 GCA_041737185.1 Anaerohalosphaeraceae bacterium | reverse complement strand
TAATTACAAACGTATCCGAAAAGGTGATGCAGCCCGTCGCCAGAATTTCACGAATGGAAGCCAGAAAGCACAACACAATGGTAAAGCCCAGGCCCATCGCCAGGCCATCGACCGCGCTGACTAACATGCCGTTTTTGGCTGCGCAGGCCTCGGCCCGGCAGATAATGATGCAGTTGACGATAATCAGCGGGATATACGCGCCGAGTTTTTCGCTCATCACGGGCTGAAAGGCTTTAAGGTACAAATCCGCGATTGTTACAAACGCCGCGATTGTCAGCGTGAACATCATAATCCGCAAATGTGGTTTGAGCAGATTTCGCATCATACTGACCACGACATTGGAACAGACCAGCACGAACACAACGCTAAGTCCCATCGTAATGGCGGCCTTTACGCCGGTCGTTACCGCCATGGTCGGGCAAAGTCCCAGCATCAGCCGCAGTACCGGTATCTCATCCCACAGGCCCCCCCGAAACGCTTTCCATACCGTTGTTTGATTTTCCGCCATATTCAGCCTCTGCTCATTGAGCGTTTAGATTTCAGAATGAAAAGAAGTTTTTACTGTAAGAGTCCTTTTTGCCGCAGTTGTTCCTTAATCGGAACCATAAAGGTATTCAGGATATTCACGACGGCCTGGCTGGTAACGGTAGCCCCGGTGATGGCGACTATTTCGCCGTCGATTTTTTTGCTGTCGCCGATTTTAACAAGCGAGAGGCGCTCCGCAGGCGCGCCTATAAACTGCGACTGGAAGAATCCGTTTTTGATTGTAATCTTGTCGCCAAAGCCCGGCGTTTCACTGCAGGCCAGTACGCCAAAGCCGGTGAGCGTCTCAAACTTCGCGTCCGCGGTCGCAACCATTTTGATTTTGTCTCCAAATCCGCTGCCCTGACACAAAAAGGCCCATCCGACGCACTTGCCGGAAGCGTCCAGCCCCCTGCGAACGTCGGCATCGACGGTTTTTCCGCCGCCAAGATTGACGGTGATTTTGTCCGGCAAAGGTTCAAATTTTTCCGCCGCCGGCAAAAGGCCTTTGGCCAGGTCGCTGAACTTGTCAATCTCGTTTTGTTTTATTTTCGGCTCCCAGGCTGCGTTTGTAACCGCCAGTAAAACCCCGAACACCACCGAGGCCGTCATAAGCAGCCAGCTTTCCTGAAAAAAGTATCGCAGTTTAGACATTTGGTTTGCCTCCGGCCGGTACGAGTCTGCAACATCGGTCAATCAGCGGCGTAAACGCGTTCATAATCAGCACCGCGTACATTACGCCTTCCGGGTACTCGCCCAAAAGGCGTATAAGAATAATAAGTATTCCGACTCCCGCCCCGAATATCCACTTTCCCATTGTTGTAAGCGGGGCTGTAACAGGGTCGGTGGCGATGAAAAACGCACAGAGCATCATCCCGCCGCCGGCCAGATGAAGCCACGGACTTACATATACATCGGGCTTTATCAGCCAGCCGATAGTCGCCGCAGCGCCTGCCGAGAGAATCACCGCCGCAGGGATATGCAATGTTATTGTTCTTCGGGCCAGAAGGTACAGCCCGCCAATCAGAAGCGCCGCGGCGCTGGTCTCGCCGAGACAGCCGCCCTCCTGTCCCCAAAAAGAAGATATGGCCAGCTTGCTGACTTCCTTTGCCGGGACCTGCCCCTTCAGGGCCATCTTGCTCCAGGCCAGCGGCGTTGCCTGGGTTGTCGCTGATGTGTTGGTCATTGCCATCTGTCCCATCTTCGCATCGAGGCCGGCAGGTACCGTCCAGGTTGTCATAAGGACGCCGAAAGACGCCGTTAAAAACGCGCGTGAAGCCATTGCCGGGTTAAAAATGTTCGAACCAAGTCCCCCAAACACCATTTTGACTATTACTATCGCGAACACCCCTCCGACGGCGGCCACCCACAGCGGCACCGCAGGAGGCAGAGACAGGGCCAGTATTACGCCGGTTACAGCCGCGCTCAAATCGCCGAGCGAGTTCGGTCGGCGCCGCAGCAGATTGCACGCCCACTCGCCGGCAAGGCAGCCGGCCACACATACCGCTATCGCCGTCACGGCGTACCAGCGGAAAAAATACCAGGAAGCCGCGACCGCCGGCGCCAGCCCGATAAGCACGTCAAGCATTACCCGCTGGGTTGAAAGCGGCTGGCCTATATGCGGCGCCGGCGAAACGGTTATCTTGCTTAGCATAGTTTCCTCTTTGCTGTGTTCATTTTCTCTTGGTCAGATTTTCTTCTGCGCCCGCGCTAAAAGCAGCTTGCCCGTTTTGATATATCCGGTAATCTCTATGTTTGCGGGACAGACATAACTGCAGCAGCCGCACTCGATGCAGGCGGTTATGTAATACTGCTGTGCCAAATCCAGTTTGCCGGCCTTTACGGCGTGGGCTATTCGCGTCGGATTGAGCTTTTCAGGACAGGCCATAACGCACCTGCCGCAGCGGATGCACGGCGTCTGCCGTCTGCGGAATCTGGCCTCGGTAACCTCTTTGCGGGTCAGGAACGTAAGCGCCCCGCTCGTTTTGGTCAGCGGAGTGCTCATATCCGCTATGGCACAACCCATCATCGGTCCGCCCAGCACTACTTTTGCCGCGGTTTCCGTCAGGCCCCCGCAATGCTCAATGAGGTCTTGTACGCTCATACCTATCGGCACATAATAATTCCCCGGCCGGGCGATAGCCCTTCCGGTAACCGATACGACCCGGTGTGTAAGCGGCTGGCCAAGTGCAACTGCCTCGGCAATCGCGGCGCAGGTGGCTGCGTTCAGCACGCATATACCTATCGTCGGAGGTATTGAACCGGAAGGCACCGTCTTTCCAAGAACGGACTTTATCAACTGTCTTTCGCCGCCCTGCGGATATTTTGTTTTGACGGCGATGACCTGAATATCCTCGCTGTCCGGGCAGGTTTTGACGGCCTGGCGGAAAAGTTCTATCGCATCGGGCTTGTTGTCTTCAATGCCTATCCTGACCCTGCTGACGCCCGCAGTTTTTGCGGCTAAGCGAACCCCCGCCAGTACCTGCCAGGTCCATTCCAGCATCACCCGATAATCGCAGGTAATAAACGGCTCGCATTCACAGCCGTTGATAACAAGCACCTCTTTTGGCATCGAGGGGTTCGGCTCTATTTTGACTCTTGTCGGAAAACCCGCTCCGCCCATCCCGACAATCCCCGCCTGATGAACTGCCGTGCAAATCTGCTCAACTGTCCATTGGTGCGGGTTGAAACTGTCGTCAAATTGTTCACAGCGAGGACGTTTTGGCTCTGACTTTTCCCGGTCAACATCAATTATAACCGCCAATGTCCTGCCGATTACCGGGTGCGGGACAAGGGCGATATCTCTGACTATCCCGCTGGCGGGCGAATGAACCGGCGCCGAGACAAACGCGTCGGATGAGCCTATCATTTGCCCGGCACTGACGACGTCCTTTTTGCCGACTATCGGTTTGCAGGGCGCTCCGAGATGCTGGCTAAGCGGAACGGCAAGCTGCTTTGGCAAAGGCACTGACTCAATGGGACAGGCCTGCGTAAATTCCTTATTTTCCGGCGGATGTATCCCGCCTGCAAATGTCGCTCTATTGAATATCCCCATCTGTCATTTCCTTACCATCGCAAAGATGAGTACCCGTTTTCCTTTTTTTCACCAGGAAGCGTAAAACAGCCGCATACAGCAAAACCAATGCCGCCGCGGCCCCGGCCCAAACAACAAGACGCCATCCGGAGCCTTTCGCTGCCGGTGCAAACCTCTCGGCTGCCGCAAGAGCCGCTATAAATATCGCTATCGGTATTAAAAACGCCTGCACGACCTTCCATCCAACCGAAGGCCCTGTGTTTTGGCCGAGGGTTCGATATACCGAGCCGCAATTGTCTTTTTGCCCGCAACTGGAACAATGGTCGTCCATTTAATATCCCATTGACAAATAAAAGGTCAGCTTATAGCCAAAATGCCGCATATCCGCAAGGGATTTTTTGCCGTCCGAAGAGGGACGGCAGACGTCTAAACCTGCCCTTTGATGTTCACCACAATCCGGCGGCGCCTGCCCTTGCCAGCTCCAGCAGTCGGGGCGGGGCTTCGGGCATAGCCGTGCGCGCGGACAAATAGGCCGATTCAACTACCGCCATCGTCTTCAAATCCGCCTCGGAACCCGGCCAGAGCTTGCACTGCCCCGGCTCCAATACCGCAGAGGCGAAATTCTCAAGCAAATCCTTCAGTCCGTGTATCCGTTCAGGCCCAAACACTACATGCTCGGTAACGTTTCCCTGATGGTCACATACAAGGAAATCGTCCCGTGTAAGCGTCAAAAATCGTTCCTTGCCGTGGATGCGCAAATGTCTCCTGGCAGGTCCGAGTGTCCGGCTGGCACAGACCTGGGCGATAAGCGCATCCGAAAACCGCAGCGATACAATAGCGGTGTCTTCCGTAAGGCTCATACGCTGCTGCCTGTCCGGGGCCTGATTGGCTAACAGGGCGTACACCTGCTGGGGCAGACCGAACGACAATACGATTTCGTCAATCAAATCGTAGGCGTTCCACATCAGCACGCCGCCGCCGGCAAGCTGCGGGTCATAAAGCCATCGGCTCTCGGCGGGAAACGGACCGGCGGGAATATGACAGACCGCCGTTATCAAATGCCAGCTTTCGGCCTCCGAGCGGGACAATTCGCTGCGCAATCGCTCCAGCATAGGCTCAAACCGCCCCGGCAGGACAGGTACAAAATGCACCCCCTCTTTCCGCGCAAGGCCGACAAGCTCGGCGTACTGCCCGAAATTCATCGCCGCAGGAGTTGTCTTGAGGATATGAAATTTTTTCTGCAGCGCCAGCCGCAAATGGTCGATGCAGGAATGAATCGGCGCCCCGACAAATAGTACATCAAGCTGGTTCTGCATAATCAATCGGCGAAAATCGTCAAACTGAGCGCACTCATACCGCCTGGCCGCGGACTGGGCGCGCGACGCATCCTCGTCCGCCACCGCAGAGATAGAAAAACGCTCATCCTTCAGGGCCAGTTCAAGCAGACTTTCCACCTGCTCGTTCAGGCCTATCGCCCCCACTTTTAACGGCACAGGGGTCATTAACTTTCCTCTTCTTTGTCTGTGAACAATTCCGGCACAGGAAACGCTTTGCAAAGCTGCTGTACTTCCAGGCCGATGCGATTAATCATTTGTTCGTTGTCGAGATTTTCCGCGATGGTTTTAATCCACAGGGCAATACTATCCATCTGCGGCTCCTTCATTCCGCGTGTTGTTACCGCCGGGGTGCCGATACGAAGCCCGCTCGGATTGAACGGCGGAGCGGTGTCGCCGGGCACCGAATTGTAATTGCTCTCGATATGGGCGCGGTCCAGAGCCTTGGCCAAAGGCTTGCCGGCGATGCCGCGATTGCGAAGGTCAACCAGTATCAAATGATTATCCGTACCGCCCGATACCAGTTCAAAGCCGTATTCAAGGAGCTTGCCCGCGAGCCGTTTGGCGTTGGCTGTAATCCGGCGGGCATAAATGTTAAACGCCGGGGTTGCGGCTTCCTGCAGGCAGACCGCCAGGGCCGATATCGTGTGCATGTGCGGCCCGCCCTGCAGGCCCGGAAAGACCGTCTTGTTCACCGCCGAGGCATGCGCATCCTTAAACAAAATCATCCCGCCCCGCGGCCCCCGCAGCGTCTTATGCGTGGTCGTCGTTACAATATCGGCGTACGGAACGGGGCTGATATGCACGCCGCCGGCGACTAAGCCGGCTATATGGGCCATATCGCTTATATGATATGCGCCGACGCGTTTGGCGATATCGCCGAACGCCTTGAAATCAATCTCGCGGGGATAGGCGCTTGAGCCGGAAATCAGAATTTTCGGCCGATGCTTCCTTGCAAGTTCCTCAATCCGGTTAAAATCCAGACGGCCCGTTTTCGGGTCAAGCTCGTACTGAACCGACTGGAAAAACTTTCCCGTATAGCTTACCTTCCAGCCGTGGGTCAGATGTCCGCCGTGCGGCAGAGCAAGACCCATTATCATCTCGCCCGGCTGCGCCATCGCACAGTACGCCGCCAGGTTCGCTATCGAACCTGAATGAGGCTGAACGTTTGCCCCGTCGGCTCCGAAAAGCTTTTTTGCCCGCTCTATCGCCAGGGTCTCAATCTGGTCGGTAAACTGCTGTCCTTCGTAGTACCGCTTGCCGGGATAACCTTCCGCGTACTTGTTGGTAAAACAAGAACCCGTCGCCTGCATAACTGCCTGCGAAACATAATTTTCAGAGGGTATCAGCCGGACTGTACTTTCCTGTCGGGACTTTTCCCCTGCTATCAATTCAAACACCTGACGGTCACTGGCGGCTATAGCCGATAACATATTCGATATCTCCTTT
>JBGSSG010000166.1:0-7880 GCA_041737185.1 Anaerohalosphaeraceae bacterium | reverse complement strand
GACATCGACGCCTTCTGCGAACAGCCTGCCGTTTTTATACTCAAAATAGTCCATAAAAGCCCCTTGAAAAATATCAAATATCAAAAATGAAATATCAAATATAAGGACAGCCTTGCGGCTGAAACCATTTTTAATATATTTTTGCCGGAGCGCAAATATAACAGCTTTTCAGTAATGTGCAAGCGCAGTGTTTAGGGTGGAGTTTAACTTTGCATGCCGGCCTTTCGGTCAAGCAGCCAGTCGTACCATTGCCCCATACCGGCGCCGGTTGCCGCGGAGACCTGAAAAGCCGGGGCGTTCGGATTGACCGTATGGATGTCTCTTAAAACCCTGCCAATATCAAACGGGATATGTTCGAGCAGGTCGATTTTATTGATTAAAACGACCGACGCGCCGGCGAAAGTCGCGGGGTATTTGGCGGGCTTGTCGTCGCCTTCGGGGATGCTAAGCAGTACAGCTCTTTTACTTTCGCCAAGGTCAAACGCCGACGGACAGACAAGATTGCCCACGTTTTCAATAAAAACGACATCAAGGCAGTCCAGCGGCAAATCGGCCAGCGCACGGCTTACCTGCAGAGCGGACAAATGGCAGGCGCCTTCGGTTTCAATCTGAATCGCAGGGGCGCCGGTTACGCGGATACGCCGGGCGTCGAGGTCTGTCTTTATGTCGCCCTCGATTACGCCGCAGCGGAGTTTGCCCTTAATATCCTCAATAGTCCGGGCAAGCAGTGTCGTCTTGCCTGAGCCGGGCGAGGAAATCACGTTCAGGCATAAAATCCCGCGCCGTCTGAAAAGCTCGCGGTTTTTCAGGGCACACCGTTCGTTTTCACTTAGTATTTTTGCACCGAGCGTGATTTTCATAAACCATCGACTTTCTTATCTTCAAATTCTATCTCTTCAAGGACTATCGGGGCGTCGGGCTGAAATTGATAGCTGTCCAAATGGCATTTCGGACAAAACGGGCTTTGCAGGCTGAAGTTAAAAACGTGCGAGCAGGCGCCGCAGGCTGCGCGAAGAGGAACATGCGTTATTTCGATTTTCATATCCCGGCAGAGGGTGTCTCCAGCGGCGGCGGCAAAGGCGAATTGAAAAATTTCGTCGTTGAGCGTATTGAACTGCCCGCAGGAGATTTTCGCGTTTATGGGTCTGGCGTGCAGTTTTTCGGCGTGTTCGAGAATCGTCTGCAAAAGGCCCTGTGCCACGGCGGTTTCGTGCATCAGCAAATCCTCGGCAGGTCGCGGCCGTACGGCATCCCAACGATGCGCGAGCCGCCGATTTTTGTTCTAATCTCCACAATCGCACTTTTGCCGACCTGCAGAACAGTCCCGATGACCGCCGAGTCTTTGCCGAGCGGGTCGGCTTTGAGTATTTCAATCGCTTCCCCGGCGACATCCGCCGAAACTACGGCGAGAATTTTGCCCTCATTGGCGATGTTCAGTATATCCATACCCAGCATTTCCGCCGCAGCCAGCACAGCCGGTTTAACAGGAATGGCCGACTCGTCTAAGCGAATCGACAGGCCGGTCGCTTGAGCGATTTCATTGGCCGTCGCCGCAAGGCCGCCGCGCGTCGGGTCGCGCATAAATTTTACCGCTCCGCCCAGATGCTCAACCAGCGCAGAAGCAATGCCGAACAGACACGCGCAATCGCTTTGCATCTCGGACCGAAAGGACAGTCCCTTTTGTCCTGACAGGACGGTCATTCCATGGTCGCCGAGCGTGCCGGTGATAATAAGTACGTCGCCGGGTTTGATGTTGTCGAACGAAAGGTTTGCTTTTTCGAGTTTTTCTCCGACAGCGGCGGTGTTGATAAAAATTCCGTCGGCGGCGCCCGTCTCGACGACCTTTGTGTCTCCTGTAATAATCGGGACATTTGCCCCTTGAGCGGCCTGGCCGATACTTTTGAGGATTCTTTCGAGTTTTTCAAATTCAAAACCTTCTTCGATTATCAGAGACAGGCTCATAGCGACGGGTTTTGCCCCGCACACGGCCAGGTCGTTGACCGTTCCGCATACCGCAAGTTTGCCGATGTCCCCGCCTGGGAAAAACAGCGGCTTGACCACAAAACTGTCGGTTGTCATAAGCAAATCGCCCCCGGCAAAATTGACAGAAGCGGCGTCGGTGAGTTTATCCGCCGATTTTCCAGAAACGCCCGGCAGTATGGTTTTGGCTATAAGGTCCGCCATAAGCGACCCGCCGCCGCCGTGAGCAAGCAATATCTTATCGTGATTCATTTCATCGCTCCGGTCCGTATTTGTACCAAGCGGCGCAGGCGCCTTCGGTGCTTACCATACACGGGCCGACCGGGTGGTCTGGTGCGCATTTTTTCCCAAAGAGAGGGCAGCCGGCCGGGTCGAGCAGTCCGCAAAGAACCTGCCCGCACAGACAGCCGGCTGGTTCAGGACAATCTTCCATTGTCAGGCCGAATCGCCGGGCCGCGTCGAATCTGCCGTATTGAGATTTGAGCTTCAGGCAGCCCTGCGGAATGTTTCCAAGCCCACGCCAGGGGCCGTCGCAGGGTTCAAAGAATTTTTCGATAAGCGATTGTGCGATTTTGTTTCCCTGCGGACTTACCGCCAGCGAATACACCGAACCGACGGAAGGAGCGTTCTTTTCTATCTGGGAGCAAATCTCGGCAAGCCCCTCCAGTATCTGTTCAGCCTCGAAACCCGCGACAACGCAGGGTCTTTTGAAACGCTCGGCGAGGGGACGATAGGCGTCGCTGCCGATGATTACACTCACGTGGCCCGGACAAAGGAAGGCGTCGATTTTGTCATTGCGGCCGGACAGAAGTGTTTCCATCGCCGGCAGCACACGTTTGTGGCCGCACAGGACGGCGAAATTTTCAAGTTCAAACTCGGCGGCCTGCTGAATCGCCACAGCCGTTGCGGGCGTTGTGGTTTCAAAACCGACGGCGACGAAAACAATGGTTTTGCCGGGGTGTTGCTGAGCAAGTTTGACGGCGTCATCTGCGCTTAATACAATGCGGATGTTCGCGCGGGCGAGTTTTTCAAGCGAAGTTTCCCGCCCCGGCACGCGGAGCATATCGCCGTATGTCGCGATTATGCAGTCATCGCGGCAGGCCAGTTCTATGACAGTATCAATATAGGCCTGTTCCGTAACGCATACCGGACAGCCGGGGCCGCTTAGAAGTTTGAGGTTTTTCGGCAGCAAAGAACGTATGCCCAGCCGAAACAGCGCTACCGTATGCGTGCCGCAGACCTCCATTACCTGTATAAGCCTGCCGATGTCAGCGCAGGATTTTTCGATATCGCCGCAGAGCCGCCCGACGCGGTCAATTCTCATTTGCCCGCTCCTCCTGCCGTCGGAACTGTTCAATCTGCTCAAACAGCTCCCAGGTTTCTACCGCCTGCCGCCGGTCTATGGTTGTTATTGCAAAACCGGCGTGGACAAGTACAATATCGCCGACCTTCGCATCCGGGACAAGGGTGGTTCTGATATTCCACCGATTGCCCATCGCGTCAGCCACGGCCTTATCGCCGTCAAGCTCAACTATTGTCGCCGGTACCGCAAGACACATAACTTTGGAAAATCCTAAATCCCAAATCCTAAATCCTAAACACAAGAATACAGAATGCCAGCGACTATCGACTGACCCCTGTAACAGCGGCGGCTATCGCTGCCTGGCCAAGAGCAATCCCGCCGTCATTGGCAGGAGACCGCCGATTAAAGAATACACGAAAACCAGCCGCTTGTAAATTTGTTATCAGCCGATTAGCGATATAACGGTTGCAAAATACACCCCCGGCAATCGCAACATCGCAAATCCCTGTCTTTTCACGGGCCTTTTCCGCAAGGCCCAGAAGAGCGTCGCACACGGTGTTATGAAAACGCGCCGCAACGACCTCTTTGGCCGTACCCCGTCTGATATCGTCGATAATACACAAAATCATTTCCGATGCGAGCCACTTTACAGGCTCTGCCGCCCTGCAATCATAATTAACCGGATAGGCATAGCCGATGTCCTTTTGTGCGATCGACTCAAGGGCCATCGGAAGCTGGGCCTCGAAAAAATTCCGGCTGCCCAGCCCAAGCATCGCCGCCGCCGCGTCAAAAAGCCTCCCCAGACTCGACGAAGGTACGGTATTGACGGATTTTTCAATCTGCTCTGCGATAACGGCAATTCTGGCCGTGTCCGGCTCAATTTTCCGCAGTATCTCGGCGACGCCTGTATCAGCCCCGGCTCCGCCGAGAAGTCCAAGTACCGGACGAATCGCCTCTATCGCCGCCATATCCCCGCCCGCCAGCGGAAAATAATCCATCTGACCGAATCTGTCAAACTCCGTGAGTGAACATACAAGACATTCGCAGCCCCACACGGCGCCATCCATACCGTACCCAGCGCCGTCGGCGATAAGAGCGATTACAGGGCTTTGAACATTAAATTCAGCCATAACCGACGCCGCGTGCGCCCAGTGATGCTGGACGGGAATTATTTTTTCAACGCCGAGCGAGCCGGCCAAATCCCTGGCGAATTTCGTGGACAGATACCCCGGATGCAAATCACAGGCGACAACCGAAGGCTTAAACCGCAAAAGCCCTGCAAGGTGAGCAACCGAATCGGTGTAATGACGATAAGTTTTGGGATTCTCCAGGTCGCCGATATGCTCGCTTAATATGTACTGTCCGTCTTTGAACATACAGAAAGTGTTTTTCAAATCCGCTCCCGCGGCGAAGATATGCTTTTGTGCGGGCGGGTCTGCGAAAATCGGTTCCGGCACATATCCTCGTGCCCGCCGCAAAAAGGCGGCGGCGCCTCCGACGATATGAACCACCGAGTCGTCAATACGCCGGTATATCGGGCGGTTGTGAACGAGAAAATAATCAGCGATGTCTTTCAGCTCCGAAACGGCCGCGTCGTTATCGCTGATAAGCGGCTCATCGGCCAAATTTGCGCTCGTCATTACCAGAACCTCAATCCCAGTCTCCGCGAAAAGCAAATGATGCAGCGGCGCATAACAAAGCATAAAGCCGAAACAGTTCGTACCTTGGGCCACTGAGGCTGCGACAGGATTTGGATATTTTTTCGGCAGCAGCACGACAGGAGCCGCGGGACTTTTCAGCAATACTTCCGCCGCCGGCTCAACAACGGCATAGCGTCTTATGATATCGACAGACCCTGCCATCATCGCAAACGGTTTCGCCTGCCGGCGTTTGCGCAGGCGGAGCAGTCCGACGGCGTCTTCGTTAAAGGCGTCAACGGCAAGATGAAACCCGCCGATACCTTTTATCGCAAGGATTTTGCCGGCTTTGAGAAGTTTCGCCGCCGTGATGATTACGTTATCATTGTGTTCCGCGATGATTTTGCCGCTGTTATCGAGAAGCCGGATTTGCGGGCCGCATTGCGGACAGGCCACCGGCTGAGCGTGAAAGCGCCGCTCGGCAATATCACCGTACTGAGCGGAGCAGCGATTGCACAGCGGGAACTCCGACATCGTGGTGTTGGGCCGGTCATAAGGAATCGTTTTAACGATTGAGTATCTTGGCCCGCACCCGGTGCAGTTGATAAAAGGATAGCGATAACGAAAATCGGAAGGGTCGTTCATTTCCCGCAGACACTCCGGACAGACGGCCATATCGGGCGGGATTTGCGTCAGTACACTGCCGGCAGAATCGCTGGGGACTATTTTGAAATCGCGTTCGCCGGGCACGACAGAAGCGGGATGTTTGACGATATTTTCAATCTTCAGCAAAGGCGGACGGCCCGGGTCATCCCGCAGCGCCGATATAAAGGAATCGATTGCCTCCGCAGGCCCCTGGATTTGCAGCGATACGCCCGCGGCGTCGTTGCGCACAAAACCGGTAAGCCCAAGACGTTTTGCCAGCAGATACAGATAAGGCCTGCATCCGACGCCCTGAACCTGCCCGGCCAGGCTTAAATTATATCGAACCATATTTTTCAAACGATACCCGCCTTTTTTAGTTTCCGTGCGCAGCCGGATATTATACGCAAAACCCAGCCTTAAAGAAGTGAGGAATTTATTTCAGAAAGAACTGACATGGGCGAAAACTTAAAATAATCCGCAAAACTAAAGTCCTATATACAATCGTTTATAAGGCAATAGACCAGCATTGTTGAGATGTTTTTTGCAAACCTTAACATTTTCTTAATAATTGCTTTACATTCATCGCGTTTTATGTTATACTCCCGCTTAGAGTTGAAAACCTTTTTTGGGGATAGTTTAATGAATCGTTATGCAAAACAAAACAATTTTTACCGCGCTATCCTGAGCGGTCGCGGTCCGCCGGTAGGAAAATAGAGACCAGCTTTGATTAAGCACAATTGAGTATATGCTGCCCGTGGGATAACTGAAAAACTATGCCAAGCCATCATTTCAAACCTTCTCAATCCGCCGTCCGGCAAATCGGCCACATGCGGGGGCCTCCGACCCCGAGATAGGGAATTTCGGTTCTCTTTTGTATCTCTGGCCCCCGCACCTTCTTTTTATTTTCGCTTTTCGATTTTAGTGCAGGGGCGCAGACAGAGAGTTGGATGGGGATTGATTATCGATGACTGACAATCCGCCATCCAGCCTGAGGCTGGTAAAAGGCGGATAAAATCGTCAATAGTTAATCATAAATCTTGAATCTTCTAACTGTCTGATGCCGTCTCAACTATGCTTTTGTAGCCGCCTTCCACGAATTTTTTTACGGCTGCGCACTTGCGGGCAAGTGTCGGGTCGGCGGTTGAGCGGCCGTGTATTGTGTGGACAAAGCAGGCTGCGGTATCCTCAAAATGGCTGATAGTCGCGTGAAAGTTTACGTGGCCCGGCACCGGAATGTCGCCGAAAAGCGGAATGGACATAATCACGGCGCTTGCCGCAAGGCCGCCGTAGTTTTTATATGTCGTGCCGTCGCCGTGGAAGTCCTTATAAAACCTTTCCCATTCGTCGTAGCGGTCATTTCCGGCCCGCATCTCGAAGCTGTGGAATGCCTCTTCGAGAACCACGTTGTCAACAGCAAGAGGCAGAAGATGTATCGGGCAGCCCGGCTCGTTGGGATGCACAAAGCCGTACATAAACGCAGCCTTCCATGACAGTTCGCATTTGACCTGGCCGACGTTGTCGCGCATATACTGCGGACAGCGCGAAAGCTGCTTAGAGGCGCGTTGCGGATTCATACAGCCGGCCAAAAACAATCCGAGAAATACAATCGCAATCGGTAATGGTTTCGGTTTCATCACACATCCCCCAAAAAGTAAAATCAACAAATGCCGTCCTCCGACGACGGCGATTTACGTCCACCCCATTCTCTCCGGTATTATACACGAAAAGGGGCCTGCCGAAGTCGAACTTTTCCGGTTCTCGGACGTTATTTTGTGAAAAAGGAGGGCCGTCTTTAACGATTTTGCCGAAGGTAGCGTTTAGCCGGATTTTCCCGGTACTGATTTTGATTTGGGGGCGGTATAATACTCCATCGCTATTTGAGTCAGGACATTTTAGAAGCGCAGATAAAATGCCGGAAGGGCCAATCATATAGAGAAAATTACGCAGATTTCCCGTTTGCGCAAGTGTCTATGTTGCGTTTAGTCGTCGCCCGAATCCAATATCGACATAAACGCCTCTTGCGGTATGTTCACCTGGCCGATGGATTTCATCCGTTTTTTGCCTTCTTTTTGCTTCTTTAGAAGCTTCATTTTCCTTGTAACATCTCCGCCGTAAAGCTTTGCCAGCACGTCCTTTCTGTACGCTTTTATCGTTTCCCTCGCGATGATTTTACCTCCTATGGCCACCTGCAGAGGTATCTCAAACTGATGCTTGGGTATCGCCTTCCTTAGCCGGTGAACTATCCTCCGGCCCCGCTGTTCAGCGTTACACCTGTGTACGATTAGACTTAACGCATCTACCGGCTGTCTATTGAC
>JBGSSG010000164.1:0-7660 GCA_041737185.1 Anaerohalosphaeraceae bacterium | reverse complement strand
GCCCGCTTCCGGGCCTGCCTGTCGGCGTCCTGGCAAAAGGCAATCTCGCCCAGACCAGCCGTGTCGATAACCTCCGCAAGAAAAGGCCCTATCCGCACCGTCGAGCTTACCCAGTCCCGCGTCGTTCCCGCCTGACCCGACGCGATCGCCTCTGCCCTGCCGGCATAGTAATTCAACAGCGTGCTTTTGCCGCTGTTGACAGGACCGGCAAGCACAATCCTGATGCCCTTTATTATGCGATTTGCGATAACGCTCCTTCGCAGAATATCGCCGCATTGCCTGCGTATTTCCTCAGCGCCGATCTGCTCAAACCCTTCAAGCCAACCCCCGACCGCAGCGCTTAATCCGCCCTCTGCCTGTGCCCCGATAATTCTTACCCCTTCAACTGTCGCCGATTTAAGCTGCTCAATACGAGCCTCAGCCTCTATCATATTCTCCGCCGCGAGCCGTCGCCTCAACATCGCCTCGACAGTTTGGGCCTCTGCGCCCATTTCCGCAAACAACCCAGCCATCCGCCCAACCAATATCGGATTGCCGTGCCCGCAAATAGCGAAAAAATCCTCCCTCTCACAGCCAACCACCACCTCATCTACAGACTCCAACCCGTCCATCAGCCTGCCGTGATAAATCTGCCCGACTGTAAACTTGTCAACCCTGCTTCCGCCCGCCGTTCGGAAAACCCCCGAAAGCATCCGCCCTGCGCCCTGTCCGTATATGGCTATGCTTCCGATAGCCCCCTGACCTGCGGCTGTTAGTACGCACACAGACGCCGCCATCAGTTCGCCTCATTGAACTTTTGTCCGTCTTCCGCGTCAAGCTCCTCAATATGCGCCTTCTCATAGACGTACTTCTTGTACGCTATCACAATACCTCGCACGGCAAGCTCCGGCACCCACGAATCCACAAAATCGCACTCGCCGCGAAGCATCTCGGCGCCGGCGCCCGTTACAACAACATGAGGCCACTTGCCCATCTCCTCAGCATACTTTCGCGCCATCACTTCCAGCAGACCCGCCGCGGAGTAATACAGCCCCGCGTTAATCGCCTTTTCTGAATTCGTACCATAAACTGCGTCGGGAATTTTCACCTCCACCATTGGCAGCTTAGCCGTACCATTATAAAGAGCCTTTGCCCCCATCGCAAAGCCCGGCGCTATCACTCCGCCCATAAACACCCCATTCTCATCTACCAAATCAATCGTTACCGCCGTGCCGAAATCCGCCACCACAACAGCGTCTTCTATCACCGCATAAGCCGCCGCCGCAATCACCACGCGGTCTGTCCCCACCTGGGAGGGATTTTCAACGCCCATCTCCATCGGCAGCGGAATCTCCCTGCCTATCAGCAAAACATTCTCGTTAAGAACATCCCTGCAAACATCCTCTACGAGCTTCGTCCATTCAGGCTTAACCGAGCTTGCCGCTATCGCCCCGTCGCGAACAGGCTCTCTTGCGCCCCTTACCGAGGGTATCCGCTCCCAGCTCTCCTTAAGAAACCCGGCAAGCTTCTCCCTTGCATCCGGAGCGTTCCCGTCAATCGACCGCAGGCACTGTTCCTCGTCATCTAAGTAAAACGCCGCCTTGATATTCGTATTGCCTATATCTATCGCTATAATATTCATTATTTTGCCTGCCTTATTTGTATTCCGAATTGTCGGGGTTCTTGTCTCTATCATAATGCGGCGCCGCCGATTGACAAGTTAAAAAGCCGCCCGACGAAATTTGGACAAAGCGCCGGAAGCCTTGTTTACACAGCCGCCTTTTTCCGGTATAGTACGGTTGTGGAGACTGAGTTTTCAAAGGTACAAAGAAACGCTTTTGTCGTAGCGTCCGTTTTGGGCCGGTCGGACGAGAAAGCGTATTGGCTTTCCAAAACGCCCCATGAACGGCTCAGGGCTGTAGAATGGATGCGGCAAACTATTTATGGCTACGATTCATCTGCCACCCGACTTCAAAGAGTTCTTGAAATTACTCAACGCTCATCAAGTTGAGTATCTGCTCGTCGGCGGATACGCGGTGGGCTACTATGGCTATCCGCGGGCCACTGCCGATATAGACCTCTGGATTGCCGTAAACCCGGCAAACGCCGATAAAACCGTCGCCGTTCTCAAAGAGTTTGGGTTTAATGTCCCAGACCTGTCGCCGCAAATTTTCCTCAAAGAATGGCAAATCGTTCGACTGGGCGTACCCCCGGTCAGAATAAAACTGGCGACAACAATCTCCGGCGTCAATTTCGATGAATGCTACCCTCTGCGGGTGATGGACAAATTGGACGGCGTGGATGTTAACCTCATCAGCCTAAAACACCTCAAACTCAACAAAAAAGCCGCCGGCAGACACAAGGATTTAGCCGACCTCGAAAATCTCCCCTGAGTTGAATCCGCTTTTTATTTCTTCTTCTGTATCATCTCCCACAATTTCTCCTTCAATTCCCCCAGCCCCTGGCCCGATACCGCCGAAATCGTCATCGCCTTTTTGCTGCGAAGCCTCTTTTGAATCGCGGCGCAAATCTTTCCGTCCGGGTCAAGGTCCGCCTTGTTCAGCACGACAAGTTCGGGCTTTTCGACAAGCTCTCTGCCGTGCAGTTTAAGCTCATTGCGTATAGTCTTATAATTCTTCAGCGGATCCGAACCGTCCATAGGCATTATATCCAAAAGATGAACCAGTATCCGTGTCCTCTCTATGTGCCGCAGAAAATCATGCCCCAGACCCGTCCCCTCGTGCGCTCCTTCAATCAGACCGGGTATGTCAGCCATCACGAACCGACGCATACCGCTAAGCTCCACTATCCCAAGCACCGGGTTGAGCGTCGTGAACGGGTATGACGCAATTTTCGGCCTTGCCGCGGAACACCGCGACAACAGCGTGCTCTTGCCCGAATTGGGCATCCCCACAAGCCCAACGTCAGCTATCAGCTTAAGCTCCAGACGCAGCAATCGTTCCTGCCCGCTCTTGCCGAGCATCGCTATCCTCGGCGACTGGCGTATTGACGTGGCAAAATGCTTGTTCCCATACCCCCCGCGACCGCTCCTGCATATCTGAACCTTCATCCCGTCCTGACTCATATCCTTAAGCAAAATACCAAGCCCCTGGTCATAAACAAGCGTCCCGGCAGGCACAGGCACAATCAAATCCTTCCCGTCCGAGCCGTGCTTGTTCTTGCCCTCGCCGCCCCTGCCGTTGGGCGCAATCCAGTCATACTTGCCCGCAAAATCCAACAGCGTATCGCGCGAGGCGTCCACCACCAGAATCACACTTCCGCCTTTTCCCCCGTCCCCGCCGTCAGGCCCGCCTTTTGGGATATACTTCTCACGCCGGAAACTCACGCACCCCGGCCCGCCGTCGCCCGCCTTTACCCGTATATACGCCTGGTCAATAAACATACTTTGCTCCGCTCTTTATAAACGCCCGCCGATTCGCTTTTGCCCTTGTCATTCCCGCGAAGGCGGGAATCCAGAAGCCGATCGTTTATTCCGTATTCCCGATTTGCTTTCCCAATCTGCAAAGGAGAATTATAACCGCCCCAATGCAAAAACTCAACACCCCCGCTCCCATTATTCATCTCTCTACTTTCTACTTTCCATTTTCTCGCGCAGCGTCGCCTGTGCCACCCTGTGTGTCATTCCGAACCCGCCGAAGGCGGCGTGAGGAATCTGTTTATCGTTTAGCCCCGGCACAAGCAACATTTTGCATTCCCGCGACTTGTCCGCCTGGGGCGGAAGCGGGAATCCAGTTTCTTGTCCGATTTGTCCTACCTGTCCGACGGGTCCGAATCGTCCGATTTTGCACCCTCATTTCCCAACTTGTCCGCCGTTCACCCGCCATGCTGTGTTGCGGGTTTATCCGCCTCAGGCAGATTAGCCCATCACTTCGGTTCAAGCAAAAATCCTTAGCCTCTCATCCCCCATCAGCCGTATCGTCTCTGCAAGCGCAACAGCAATCTTCTGATAATGTTCGATATCATCATACGAAAGCTCGCGACCCCGCCTGTCTTTGAGCCATTTTTCGCAGACCTGATATCCGCCTATAGTAAATTCCCACACCGCAGGCTCCACTCCTTCAAAATACTGGTCTTGATTGATATACACCCGTCTCCTGTCCTGCCTGTCCGCATCCGCGATATATTTCGGATATCCCGCTTCCACCTGCCCCGTCCCTTTTTCTGGAAACACAGGCCACAGCTTTTTATCGTCCAGTATCTCCGCCTCCACCAAATGCAGCGCAACAAGCTCACGCCCGATTTCGCACACCTCCGCGAACTGCCGTAAATCTCTCGGCATAGGCACACGCGGAAAATCTATCTTCAAAAACTCCGCATACCGCTGCCGGTACTGCGGACTGTGAAACACGCCATATATCCAGTCAAATACATCCTCCGGCCCAAACGTCTTTTTCAAATCCCCCTGCCCATCGCTCACAAACCCCAGTCCCACCCGCTCCGCTAACGCATCCACAAATTCCTTGCTCAAATTCGGTACTCGTCCGCCTTTACCCGCAGGCCATTCCCCGCTACCAGAGTCGCCAAATAAATCTGCCTTCTTCGTGGGATAAAGATAAAGGGGGAACAGAGAATTGACTTCTTTCAATGAAACCGTGTGAAGCTGTGTAATGTTCTTTGAACAAAATACATGCCCCCACTCTCCTTTTATTTCTTTTGTTCGGGTCGTGCTTATTCCTAAATTATTTCGATTGATAAAATGCCCCATTATTTCTGGACGAGGCATGCAAATAAAACCTCTCGAATGGCCCGTATAAAATGTGGCTCGAAAATCAAAAGGTCTGTATAAAATCGGAACCACTTTTTCTTTTGTTATTTCACTTTTTCTTAAATCTTCTTGGGCAAAAGAAACTTTCCAGTCACGAACATCTTTTCCGAGATTGTATTTCCCTCTGGCTTCTTCTTCTGGCAAAGAGACGAATTCATTTACTCTTTCCCATATTTCGTTTTTTGAAAAGCCTATAGCAAAATCATCTCTTGCCGTTGCGATTCCAAGCGACGAGCTTTCTAAAATATCTGTAATTTTCCAACCTTGCTCATATTCACTTAACAATTTTTTATCTTGAGACACAAAGAGATAATATGGTTGCTGCGGCTTTATGGTTTCCCATTTCGTCTTCTCAATTTCCCTCTCATTCAGCCAATCGTACTTTCCTTCTCTCTTGCCCCACAAATCCGCGTGATAAACCGTCGCATCGCCCATCTTGCCCGGCTCTTTGATAAAAATCCCAATACTCACACCCTGCTGAATATCAAAAACATTTTTATCTTCCGACCCGTCCGGACAGGTTTCTTTTTTCTTTGCGTTGCCGTGCAGGTCTAAAATGTAAATTTCCGAAAACGTCTGCATTAACTGCTGCCGCATTCCCCGAAACGTCGGATTGTCGATATACCCGTGATTGGTGATAAACGCCAGTACCCCCGCCCCCGTCTGCTGGATTCGGTGCTGCCCATAACGCAGAAATTTTACATAATCATCCTGTAGCCATTTCGGATTTTTCTCCCCCAGCGGCCGCCCGTCAACCTGATAATAATCGTCAACCAGTCCCCCGATAAACGTCTTGACCTTTTTGCCGTCTTTCATCATCCAGCTTGCGTTGGCCGAATGTCCCGAATAAGGCGGATTACCCAAAACCACCATAATCGGCAAATCCCGCTTGACAACGTTGGCCGCTTTCGCCTCATCGGACAAAAACTGCCCGAATCCCAAAAGCCCGCTGATATCATCCGCCTCCTCCAGCGTATTCGTCAGATAAACCCCCAGCCGCTCATCGCTCGAAAAATCATACCCGCTTTCCGCCAGTTCAAGCCCCAGCTTCATATGGCACACCGCGTACGGAGCCATCATCAATTCAAACCCGAATACCCTCGGCAGTAAATGCTCCTTTACATACTGCCCCCACGCCCCCTTTTGGCTGCCTAATTGTTCCCGAATCTGCCGAATGACCTCATACAAAAACGTCCCCGTCCCGCACGCCGGGTCCAATATCAAACACCGATGCACCTCCGCTGTTTCCGCAATGTTGTCATTCCGAACCCCTTTATGGGGTGAGGAATCTGCTTTCCCAGCCGTCGCCGAAGGCGACTCATCACTTTTTCCTTTTACCTTTTGAATTTTGACTTTACTATTATCCGCCAATCCCTGCTTTAATCCAAACTTCTCCCGCAATATCCAATCCACACTCCGCACAATATACGACACCACCGGCTCAGGCGTATAATACACACCCCGGCTTTCACGCAGCTTGGGGTCGTACGCCGCAAGAAACGTCTCATAGAAATGCACCACCGGGTCTTCTTTTTTAGTCGCCTTGCCGAATCCACGCAGAATATCGCCCATCTGTGCATCCCGAAGCAGCGATGCCAGGTCATCCACTAACCACGCCACGCGCTCGTCTAATTCCGCCCCCGCGATATGTCCGAACGTCTGCCGCAAAAACGGGTTGGTCTTGGGCAAATCATAAACCGCTTCTTTTCGGCAGAAATCTCCGTTCTTATGATAACACCGCGCGGTAAATAATCCGTAGGCGATGGTCTGCGCGTACATATCCGCGAACTCATCTTCTTTCAAATCGTGCAGCAGGACTTTTTTGAACGCCTCAAATTGCCCGTGCAGAGCGCCGCCCTTGTCTTCCTGTTTGAAAGTCAAAGCGATTACATCATGCAGCAGCCGTGCCAGCCCCGCCATCCGTCCCGCAAGCGCTTTGGCGTCTTTAATCGGTTCTGCCTCTTGTTGCAGAAATTGTTCGATTATCTCCTGTGTCTGACTTTTACTCTCATCGGTAGCGGTAAATTTCCCGCCCTTGCCTTCTTTGGCCAGCACGACGGTCATTCTCAATTCGCCGCTCACATACCAGCGAAAATCCAGATAGTCCGTCACAATCAGACTGTGCAGACTGCCTAAGTACCGTTTAATCTGGTCGCTCTTGAGAATTTTTTTTAAGTCGCTGCCGATGTCTTTAGCTTCAACATAGCCGATGGTTTTATAAAGCCGTCCTTCTTTTCTGCTGACCGAATAGTCCGGCGCCCCGCATGCAATCCGTTTTGGATCATTGGTTGCCGTGATATGTTTGCCGAGCGATTCCAGTAGGGTTTTCAATGCGGGTCGATGGGTATGTTCTGTCGCATCGCCTTTTTGGTACGCCGCATTGATTTGTCTTAGATATACGTCAAAAGCATCGATGCTCATGTTCTGCCCTTAAATTGCCTTCTATTTTTGCATAAAGTGCCATCCCGCACTTTGCCCTTTTTAAGTTCTCTTACTGCCAATCACCGGACTCGTGCTTCGTAGCGTACTACGCAGAGTAGCACATAATACATCCTTTTCCCCCATTTTTCAACCCCCATCTTACTGCTTTCTCAGTTCTTAATTCTTCATTCTCAATTTCTTTTCGGTTTTGGGCAAGCGATAGCTTGCAAGGAGAAGGCTTTCTGGGCTGGCACACAAACTTGTTTGGAGCAAAGCCCAAAAGGCTTATCCGCCAGGCCTCGATAAGTCGGGCCGCCAAAACCGCCTCTGTGTTCTCTGAGGCAAAAAATCTTTTATGAGTAATCCGTGAAAATCCGCGTTAATCTGTGGTTAATAAACTTTGGTTGCCGCCATCGCCAATCGTCCACTTTATCCGCCTCTGGCGGATTGTCCGCCTAAGGCGGATCGTAATTC